>NZ_JBXEJO010000038.1:0-91714 GCF_056837965.1 Bradyrhizobium ferriligni | reverse complement strand
GCAGAACGTGCTGCGCGCCGAGCGTGACGGCACGGTCAAGAAGATCCACGCCGCCGCGGGCGCTACGCTTGCGGTCGACGCGCTGATCCTGGAGTTCGCCTAAGAAGCTCCACCTTCGAAGGCTTCGGCGATCAGATTGTCGCCGGGCCTTTGCAAGGACGAACAAGGAGTCACCAAGATGGCCTTCCGCAAACGCCGCGAAGCACTGCGATCGATTCTCAACGGATCAACCTGCATTCGCCCGGGCTCGGTCCATGACGCGACCTCGATCCGGATTGCGGACGATCTCGGCTTCGAGCTCGGCATGTTCGGCGGCTCGGTGGCCTCGCTCGCCGTGCTCGGCGATCCCGATATTGCGCTGATCACGCTGACCGAATTCGCCGAGCAGATACGCCGCATGTCGCGTGCGTCGACGCTGCCGCTGCTCGTCGATGCCGACCACGGTTACGGCAACGCGCTCAATGTCCGCCGCACGGTTCAGGAAGTGGAGGCCGCCGGCGCGGCCGGCCTTACCATCGAGGACACGCTGCTGCCGCAGGCGTTCCGCCAGGCCAAGACCCAGCTGATCTCGCTGGAAGAAGGTGTCGGCAAGATGAAGGCCGCGCTTGACGGCCGCAGCGATCCATCGCTCGTCATCCTGGGCCGGACCGGTGCCGCCTCGATCACTGATCTCGACGAAGCGATCGCACGCGCCACGGCCTATGAGGCGGTCGGCGTCGATGGCTTGTTCTTCACCGGCATCAAATCGCGCGGCGAGTTGGAGGCGCTCTCGGCCGCGACGACGCTGCCGATCGTGCTCGGCGGCGCGCCGGAGGAGATGACCGCGCTCGACTATCTGGCAAGCCAGCGCGTCAGGATCGCGCTGCAAGGCCACGCGCCATTCGCGGCCGCAACCCAGGCCGTCTACGAGACGTTGAAGGCGCTGCGCGAAGGCACCTCGCCGAAGAACCTGAGGGGCATTGCCTCGTCCGAATTGACCGGCCGCGTCATGCGCGAGGCGGAGACCAAGGCGCGCAGCGGCGAGTTCCTCGGTCTGAAAAAATGAGCGGCGTGATCCGCCACGTCACCATCAGCGGTCGCGTCCAGGGCGTCGGCTATCGCGCCTGGGTCGACGAGCAGGCAAACGCGCGCGGCCTCGAAGGCTGGGTCCGCAATCGCCGCGACGGCAGCGTCGAGGCGGTGTTTGCCGGCCCCGACGACGTCGTCACTGACATGATTGCGGCATGCAACCGCGGTCCGTTCTCGGCGCGCGTCGCCGCCGTGCACGCCGCATCAGGCAACTCCGATCTTTTGAACCAGCGCCGGGCAGGGGAGCGGTTCTCGGTCCTGCCGACGGTCTGAAGCGCGTCGTTACGCGACCGCCGAGATCACCAGCGCCTGAATCCGGCCTTCGATCGCGCCGCTGCCGAAGCGGCGCGCGAGCGCCAATGCGGCGTGCTCGGTCGCAGCTTCAAGGCCGATACCGCCGCGCGCCTCGATCTCGCCGCGGAGCGGTGATCCCTGGCAAAAACCGATCGCAGGATCACGCGGCGCATTCGCCCGGCTTTGCAGCCGGACGTCGTCGATCTCGATCTTGCTGAAGCCCGCGGCTGCAAGGTCGGCCCGGATCGGGTCGGCCGCGTAGTGGCCATAAGGCGTGCGCGCCAGGAAGCGCGGCGGATCGGCCGGAAAGACCTCCGCCAATGCCCGGGTCACCACGTCGGCAAACTCGTTGTCTTCGATGCGACCCCACATGCTGAACAGGAAACGGCCGCCCGGCTTCAGCACACGGCGCGCCTCCGAATAACCCTTGGGCTTATCGGGGAAGAACATCGCGCCGAATTGGCAGGCGACGACGTCGAAGCTCGCATTGTCGAACGGCAGGTTTAGTGCATCGGCCTGCCGCCAGGTGATTGCAGTCGCGCTCGGCATCTGTGACTTCGCTCGTTCGAGCATTGGTTCATTCAGGTCGGTCGCCACGATCCTGGTGTCGCTGCCGAGCGCGGACGCCAGCGCGCGGGTGACGGCGCCGGTGCCGGTTGCCGTCTCAAGCAGGTCGCGGGGGCCAAGAATCTTGGCGCGTTGCGCCAGATCGCGTGCGTAGGGTTCGAAAATCATCGGCACGAGAAGCCGGTCGTAAAGCTCAGGAATGGACCCAACGAACTCCTGGTCGGACGCTGGCATGCGCAATCTCCATTGCGGCCGTGACGCGGGCAATCCGGTGCACGGCCCAAAATCATCCACCCGGATCAGCTTGGACGAACAGCTCGGGGGCCACAAAGGAAAACTCCTCACCTGTGACGAACGGCATTCGCCGGGGCGTCGGATAGGTCAGGAGACCTGCCATGTCTCCTGCGCCTTCGTGGACCGGCATGGCCAGCCTTGACTTCTGCTCCGAACAGTCTGATATTTCTGTTATGACAGAAATAACCGCCAAGAAAAAACTCCCTGCCGTCGTCGAGCGCTTCATCCTGCATTGGGGCGACATGGGCGACGAATGGGGCGTCAACCGCTCGGTCAGCCAGATCCACGGGTTGCTCTACCTCGCCGAAGCGCCGATGACGGCGGAGGACATTGCCGACACCCTCGGCATGGCGCGCTCCAACGTCTCCAACTCAATCAAGGAGCTGTTGTCCTGGGGATTGATCCGGCGGGTGCCGATCCTTGGCGACCGCCGCGACCACTTCGAGGCCGAGACCGACATCTGGGAGGTCGCGGCCAAGATCGCGGCGGGACGCAAGGAGCGCGAGATCGATCCCGCGCTCGCAGCGCTGCGCGCCTGCGTCTCCGACGCGGCCGACGATCCGGCGATCAGCCCGCTCGCGAGCAAGCGGCTGAAGGAGATGCTGACATTCACCGAACTGGTCGACCGCTGGTACACGCAGATGCTGAACGTGCCGCGGCCGCGCCTGGTCGCGCTGATCAAGCTCGGCGAGAAGATCGTGAGTTTCCTGCCCACGGGCAGGGCCAAATAAAGGCGGCGGCGTAACGGGAGCGTGCGATGGCGTCAGCAAGGATATCCACCTTAAAGACAGCACCGGCTTCCGATACAAAGCTGCTCGACGACCATCGCTTCCGCGCCTTGCTGTCGGACGAGGATTGGGGCCGCCTGCCGGTTGCGATCTGGCGGCGCTTCTCGAAACGGTTTGAAGACGGCAACACCGTCGTCTATGTCGGCGAGGTCGAGGAGGCGGCGAGCAGCCGCTTCGGCTGGTGGCTGGCGCAGGCCGCGCGGCTGATCGGCGGGCCGTTGCCGACCGGCACCGAAACGCGCGTGCCGATGATCGTCACCGTCACCGAGGACGCGGCCAGCGGCGGCCAGGTCTGGACCCGCATCTGCGCGCGCCGCGACGGCTTCCCGCAGGTGATTCATTCCGCCAAGCGCTTTGCCGGTTCGACCGGGCTCGAGGAATATGTCGGCTTCGGCGTCAGCATGGCGCTGCGGATCGCGGTCGAGCACGAGGCGCTGGTGTTTCGCAGCGTCGGCTATTCGCTGCAACTCGGCCCGTTTCGCCTGCCGCTGCCCGAATGGCTCACGCCGGGCGATCTCACCGTGACCCATTCCGATCTCGGCTGCGGCGACTTCCGCTTCACGCTGGAGATCATCCACCCGCGTTTCGGCCGGCTGATCCGTCAGTCCGCCGTGTTCAGGGAGGCCACGCCATGACGCCGCTGCTTTGGACGCTTGTCGCCATCCAGATTGCGATGGGCGCATTCGATACGTTCTATCATCACGAATTCACCGAGCGGCTGGCGTGGCGTCCCTCGCAGCGCCACGAGCTCCAGCTGCACAGCGTGCGCAACATGCTCTATGCGCTGCTGTTCCTCGTGCTCGGCTGGCTGCAGGTGCACGGCATTTTTGCCATCGCCATCATGGCCGTGCTCGTCGTCGAGGTCGTCATCACCTTGATGGATTTCGTCGAGGAGGATCTGAGCCGAAAGCTGCCGCCGAGCGAGCGGATCAATCACACGCTGCTGGCGATCAACTACGGCGCCATCCTTGTGCTGCTGGTGCCGGTCCTGATCGGCTGGGCGATGCTGCCGACCGCCGTCGCGCCCTATGTGGGTCCGTTAAGTCTGTTCGCGACGGCTGCGGCCTTCGGCGCCGCGCTGTTCGGCGCGCGCGACTTTGCCGCCGCCAGACGCCTCGGACGGATGGTCAGCGTGCCGGCCGCGACGCTGGTCGAGAAATTGCCGGCGCGGCGGACCGTGCTCGTCACCGGCGCGACCGGCTTCATCGGCAGCCGCCTGGTCGCGAGCCTCGCCGCATCCGGCCATCAGGTGATTGCGTTGATCCGCAATCCGGCAAAGGCCGACATGCTGACGCCGCCGGTGACGCTGATCACGAGCCTCGACCAATTGCCCGCCGACTCCGGGATCGACGCCATCGTCAATCTCGCGGGCGAGCCGATCGGCAACGGCCTGTGGACCGAGGCCAAGCGCCGCAAGATCATCGCCTCACGGATCGACATGACGTCTGACGTGATCAAGCTGATCGCGCGCCTCGAACGCAAGCCGTCGGTACTCGTGAGCGGCTCCGCGATCGGTTGGTACGGACTCTGGCAGGACCAGGTGCTGACGGAGTCGGCGAAATCCCACGCCTGCTTCAGTCACGAATTGTGCGAGGCCTGGGAGAATGCGGCGAAGCCGGCCGCGGATCACGGCGTGCGCGTGGCATATTTGCGGATCGGTCTCGTGGTCGGCACCGATGGCGGCTTCATCACGCGGATGCTGACGCCGTTCGAGTTCGGTCTCGGCGGCCCGCTCGGCTCGGGCAAGCAGTGGATGTCGTGGATCGAGCGCGACGACCTCGTGCGCCTGATCGCGCATGTGATTGTGAGACCTGAGCTGTCCGGTCCTGTCAACGCGACCGCGCCGATCCCGGTGACCAACACGAAATTCACCGAGGAACTCGGACGCCGTCTGCACCGGCCGGCGATCTTCCGCGTGCCGGCAGCGCTGCTCCGCGCCGTTGGCGGCGACTTCGCCGACGAGCTCTTGCTCGGCGGCCAGCGCGTGCTGCCGAACAAGGCGCTGAGCAACGGCTTTGTGTTCCGGCACGAAACCTTGCGCAGCGCGTTCGATGCGATCTTGTGAGGAGGCCTGGATGTGCAGCACCTGTTCCCGTGCATTCGGAGGTTGGCTTGCGGGCTGCGGCGCCGCGACCGCGGTGATTTCCGCCGTCGGTCAGACCATTCTGATGATGACGTCGCACGGCGATGTCGCGCGGCTGCTCTACGGCGTCGTCGTGATGCTGCTTCCGTCGGCCGCGGTCTTCGTCATCACTTGTCTGCTCACAGCAATTCCCACGGCGATCGTCGTCTGGTTCACCGAGGAGTTCCATATCCGAGCCGCGGGATTTTTCGCCTGCGCAGGCGCGGCGATCGGCGCGTTGAGCATCACTGTCCTTCTACGATCCCCGGCTGTCTGGACATCCGGACTGATTTGCCTGTTCGTCGTGGCCGGGTTTGTCGCCGGCCTGACCTACTGGTTCGTCATGTCCGAACTGGCGACAGGCGAAGACTCGATGTGAACCGCTACGATGTTCAACCTATGCCGCAGACGCCACGCTCCGAAACGTTGCAGCCAGCGTCCTGAGTGCCGCGAGCTTGGCGGGATCGCCGACTTTCGAATGCAGCATCACCTTCGATGTGCCGAGCCGCGGTAGCTTGTGGGCAGGGCCGATATCGACCAGGCCCGGCGGCGCGATGCGGCGGACCAGGGGTGCAACGGCAAGCCCTGCAAGCGCGGCCGCCACCACCGCGGTGACGCCGCCGCCGACGAAGCTTTCGGTCCAGGCGATAGCGGCCTTGTCGAGCGCGCGCACGGCGAGGGCACGCACGCCGCAGGGCGGCGCCAGCGTTGCCAGCGGCAGCGCATCGCCGCGCGGCCAGACGAAGCGTTTGGCGGCGAACCAGCCGAATTCGTCCTCGGTCAGCTTCTCGCCGCCGCGCCGGCTGCCTTCCTGGCGCACGATCACGGCGTCAAGCTCGCCAGCATCGTACGCATCGAGCATTTCGCGCGAGAAGCCGATGGTCACGGAGAGGGCAAGCTGGGAGGCCATCGCGTGCAGCCGCTCCAGCAGCGGCACCAGCTCCGGACCCGCGGCGTGATCGCTGATCCCGAGCGTGAGCTGCTGGCGCGCCGGTTTCTCGCCGGCCAGCGCGCGATCATGCACCTCGATCAGCGCGTGGGCGTGCTGCAGGAAGGCCGCGCCGTCGGCGGTCAGCCGCACCGCGCGCGGCGAGCGCTCGACCAGCCGCTTGCCCAGCACCGTTTCGAGCCGCTGCAACTTCATGCTGATCGCCGCTTGCGTGGTGCCAAGCGCCTCGGCGGCGCGGGTGAAGCCTTGCAGCTCGGCGACCAGAAGGAAGGCCTGCACGGTGTCGATATCGAGCGTGGCGGTCATGATCAATGATCGTTATCATTGCTATTCATATAGATAAGATACCAAGATGATGCGCGAAGGTCTAGCTAGAGGAGGCGCGATTGACCCGCGCCAACCGAATTCAAGGAGACCGATCATGCCGCTCATCACCGTCACCTACGCGACCTCGCGCGAGCGGCCGTCGCTGAAGTCCGACATCGCCGCCGCCGTGTCGGACCTGACCGCACGGATTCTGCACAAAGATCCCAAGGTCACTGCGATCATTGTGAAGTGCGCCGATGCCGACGACTGGTTCGCGGGCGGCAAGTCGCTCGCCGAGCAGGGGCTCGCAAGCTACTGGCTCGACATCCACGTCACCGAGGGCACCAACACCAAGGACGAGAAGGCGGCCTATCTCACGGCGCTGTTCAAGCGGATGGGCGAATTGCTCGGGCCGCTCCACACCGAGAGCTACGCCCATGTCGACGAGGTGAAGGGCGACGCCTACGGCTTCGGCGGCCTCACCCAGGAGCGCCGCTACATCGCCGGCAAGCTCGAGGTCGCGCCGCAGAAGGCGGCGTGAAGCCTATGACGTCGCTTCCGGCAGGCGCGCTGCGGTGTCGCCGAACACCTCGGAAAAGGCCTGCCGGAGCGCGACGTCGACATCGGCCATCGTGACCGGCAGCCCGAGATCGACCAGTGAGGTGACGCCGTAGCGCGGATCGACCACGCCGCAGGGCACGATGGCCTGGAAGTGGGAGAGGTCTGGCTCGACATTGATGGCGATGCCGTGGAACGAGACCCAGCGGCGCAGCCGCACGCCGATCGCGGCGATCTTGTCCTCATGGCCCGGTCCCTTGTCCGGGCGCCGCACCCAGACCCCGACGCGGTCCTCGCGGCGCTCGCCGCGAACGTTGAAGGCGGCGAGCGTGCGGATGATCCATTCCTCCAGCGAAGCGACATAGGCGCGCACATCGGGCCGGCGCCGCTTGAGGTCGAGCATCACATAGGCAACGCGCTGGCCCGGGCCATGATAGGTGACCTGACCGCCGCGGCCGCTCCGGAAGGTCGGAAAGCGCGGCGCGAGCAAATCGTCGGCCTTGCCGCTGGTGCCGGAGGTATAGAGCGGCGGGTGCTCCAGCAGCCATACCAGTTCGGGGGCCGAGCCCGCTGCGATCTTCGCCACCCGGTCGTCCATAGCGGCGAGCGAATCGGGGTAGGGCACCGCGCGGTCCGAAATCCGCCATTCGACCGCGCCTTCGCCCGAAGGGCGCGCAAAGGTCGTCAAATCGAGGCTCTGGCGGTCGTTAACCATTAGCTAACCCTAACGTGGTCAGGTGAACCCACAATCTAGTTCCCGTTCGGCGGTTCAGAAGTGCCCACCCTCGATAAAGTCAGCGTTGATCTCATGGTGGTCCTCGGCACCACCACGATGCCGATTCACCAGGTCATGCGGCTATCCCGCGGCGCCATCATCGAACTGGATGCCACCGAGGCCGACGAGGTCAAGATCCTCGCCAACAACCTGCCGGTGGCCAGCGGGGTGGTCCTGGTCGACCGCAACCGGATTGCGGTCGAGGTCAAGCAAATGCTGCCGAAATCTCCCGGCGTTCGCAGTTAATTCCCGCATTAATCGCCTTGTCCCTGCATCCGTGATTTGTTACATGGCCCCGTCGATCCGGCGGTGCCTTCGGGGTTCCATCCGGTATCCCAAGCGCTCGTGGCGGAATTGGTAGACGCGCTGCCTTGAGGTGGCAGTGGGTAACACCGTGGGGGTTCGAGTCCCTCCGAGCGCACCATAAACCCACGTTTTCCATTGAAATCATTCGGCTTTTTTTCGGATGTTACCCGGGGATGTTACCCGTCCGTTCCCCTGGACGGGTTCATACGTTGTTCGCCCAGCGCCTCCGAGCCAGCCCTAATCGAACCTGACATCGTCTTCGCCGCGCTGATTCCATGCCTTCGAAGATTCGCCTGACGAGTGCACCGGCAGCCTCGGCCGAACATGACGTGTGGTGGGACATTAGCAAGCCGTCGGGCACAGCCGGCCACGCCATCGCGTCGCATCCGGGGTCGCTGACGCGATAGGTTGCGGTCATTCACCGCCCGAAGATTCTTGCAACTCCGGGTGCCGTCCGTATTTAAAGCCCCTGTCCTAATTTGATTGTTTGACTGTCCTAGTTCGGATTAAGCGAAAGGAAACTGCAGCTTGGTCAGCTTCTCAGTGGGACTACCGAGACGTATTGGTAAATGTTTTGGCCCGATTAGTTTCCGTGGTGCGCCATACGTTCTCAGCCTTGATCTAGATCAAAGTGGGCGTTCTGGATTAGGCTGGCAACAGGCCGGAACCTGGGGATGCAGCATGCAGTCACAGTCGGTTCTTGCGGTAGCAGTGCTTGTTGCCATGCTCAGCCTTGGCGCACTCGTGGTCTACGAGTACGTACCTCACTGATGGCAAAGATAACCAAATCGCTTCGGAAGCAGGCCGATAAGGCAGAGCGCGCAGCAGCATCTTCGCTCGACCCGGACTCATCGGCCAGTCTCATGGCTCTGGCCCGGGCCTACAGGGCGCAAGCCGACGTAATCAAATCTAAAAAGAAAAAAGCGCATCGGGAACGGTAGACAGGAGCGGCGCGAAAACCCCGCCTGGGGAGTGGGATGAAAAATCACCTCCACAATACGTCGGCGCCACTACGCAACGTTCAAAAGATACCCCCGCTGAGCGGGGTCTCTCACAGTTGGCGGGCTGGGGATTTCAGGGCTCGAGCCGCCAACTATTATAGCCAAACCTATGGCTGAAGTTTAAAAAGCAACAGCGTCGCGTGGACGGAGTATCTTCGTCGCGCGACGCTGGCCTAAACACCGGGCCCTGAAATTTCCCCAGCCCCCATCTGTCTTCGGCCAGTGCGCAAGGTTCAAAATAAAACCCCGCCTTCGCAGGGCGGGGTTCGCATGCCGGCCGCCTTGGGTTACGACCGGCATTTGCGCGACGATGCGCCATCGAGCGCGAAGTCCGTATGGAGCGGTGAGGCACGAAAGGGAGGCAGGCGCCGTTCTCACGTGCGCGCGCCCGGAGCCTATCCTGGTACCTGGGGATGAGCCTTCCGGCCGGGGGGTAAGCCGACAGGCGAACGGGGAAGATCCCCAAACTCGGAGGAGGCGTAGTCCCGCCCCCCAGGGGTTACGATGTGGATATCGTAGCAGGTCTTCGAAAGCTCCTTGGCCTTCCTCAGAGCTGCCTCGGGCGAACTGCGGCGGTGAACGACCTCACCGAATTTGCATTTAGCCTTTACGGTGAAGCTCATCTTTCTTCTTTTTCTTGTTTCGCTTGATAATGTCAGCTTGAGATCGAAAAGCCTGGGCCAGGCTCATCATCTGCCGGGCTGCGAGCTCGTCAGCCGTTCGTACCGCCGCCTGTTCAGCGGTTCGCGCCTGCTTTTTCAAATCCTTGGCGACGCCCATCCGTATTAATCGGCTGCGGCCCTTCAAATTCCACGGCGACTGGAACGCTGGCTTGGTTATGATGTTGGGATCCAAACTTCAGGGAGGTTGGCATGAAACTGGCCGCTGTTTTCTCTCTTTGTCTCCTGGCGTTGAACGCGGTGGCGAGAGCCGATCAGCCTGGTGCCGATTGGATGCCCATGGAGCAGGTGAAGGCAAAGGTGCTTCAGTCCGGCTACACTCAAGTCACCAAGCTGGAGGCTGATGACGGTCGGTGGGAAGGTGAGGGCGTCAAGAACGGCCAGAAGAGGGAATTCCACGCAGATCCCAAAACCGGGGCGATCGTGTTCGAGAAACCCGACTAGGGCTGGGCCCCGCATTGACAGGTCGACCGGTCCTATTCATCGGCGCGGAGCGATCGCCGGCGCATGTGTGAGGGTATGATGTCCGCTCAAGCTTCGTGGCGGGTGGCCCCGGCTGACGCTCGGCTTGGCTGGTAGTGCGGCGCAGCCGCTGCCGCTGGTCTGCGCACTATGGACCAGACGCGGGTAGCGCTTGTGGTTGGTATGCGAAACCAGTTCGATGCAGTAAGAGCTTGCTCAGGCGCTCGGCCGAATTGAAGCTGCTTCAAGCCCACGCGTGCGCTCATCAGCAAAGCGAATCGCGAAGTACAATTTTGGTAGCCGGGATCCGACTTCACTCGTGCCACGTACCCTATTTGGTCATTGACGTAGGGCGCTTACGTCGGTTGATCTGGTCGACCAATTTCGGTGACCATGACAGTTGCGCAGAAAATTGTCCGCTTGGTTCGCGGACAGCCAGGACTTACTAAACGTCAGCTCGCAGAACGGTTGTTTGGTGAAAACGCCACGATACAGCGCGTCAATCCGACCTGTCGCAAGTTGACTGCCATCGGCCTCCTTGTCCGACGCGGCAAAGGATGGAGAAGCGATCCATTCACCTATCACCCGTCTCGCAAGAGTTGAGGCGGTGTCCTCATGCTTCGTCATCGAGCAATCAACGGGCGAGATCGGCGAACGGTGCTGACGAATGCGCGTTTCCGTGCCCAAGGCGGATGCATTCGTAGCTGCGTCCCTTGGTCATCGATTCTGATCAGGTTCGCATGCGCTCTCCCAGGATAATCATTTGGTTAGGTTTGGAACTGTCGCCGCACGACTCACCTAACCTTACGGAGCGCTTGCAGTTGCTGTGGCCTTGCCGCTTGCGTTTTTCGGCTCGATAGGCTTAAGGCGGACGCCTCCGTGGCAGCTGGCATGAATCAAACGCGCGCTGGTTCGCCGCGTCCAGCGAGTGTCGCACAAAAGGAATATAGAGATGGCGAAAATGACCAAGACCCAATTGATCGACGCGATCGCGGAAGGCACGCAGCTCTCGAAAAACGATGTCAGGTCAGTCATCGACTATATGTCTACCGTTGGATACCAGGAACTGAACGAGTCCGGCGAGTTCGTCATTCCAGGCTTTGTGAAAGTGTCGGTTGTGAATAAACCCGCGACTGAAGCTCGGATGGGGGTCAATCCCTTCACGAAGGAGCCGATGCAGTTTGCGGCGAAGCCCGCGAGCAAGTCGGTGAAGGCTTCGCCGTTGAAGGTCGCCAAGGACGCTGTGAAAAGTGGAGACGATGACTAGGGCCAGCGCTCAACCGCCGGGGCCTTTAGACCGGCGGTGATTGCGGCGATGGCGAAAGCCAGTTACGGTTCCAAAAGGCAGCGATGGAATGTCGCCTGGCTGCTTAAGCCGACTGCTCTATTGCCGTACAGCAGCTGAGGTCCCTTGAAAGCAATTGCGACAGTGCCTGTCCGTCCAACGCCGGCGCAGTCGTGGCCTGACAAGCGTCGATCGGGTTCGTCTGGCTTAAGGCAATGGGGCGGGCGTCTCGAAAGCGCGGAAGAGCGCTTAGCACAACCGCTGCGGCTGCTCGAAAGCAACGACTGGCTTCCTGTCCGGGTCAATGATCGAAGCCGCGTGATCCAGTATTACCTTTAACTGGATGAAAGTTGGTTCTGGCTAGATAAGGACAATTTCCGGAGCAGGTAGCAATGCGCTTCAAGGCCTCGCTTTTACACGGCGCAGTTCTGTTGATCAGCGTCCTGGGTATTTCCCAGGTCAGCGTCGCCGCGACGTGCAATGGACGGGAGGGGGCGTTGGGGGTAGCGCGGACCATTGCCGTCGATCCAAAGGATCATCCGCGCATCGGTACGATGCAGTACGCAGAATCATTGCCGTTGGCTGATCACGAAGTCGTAATCACCTTCGATGACGGCCCATCTAGGCCTCATCAAGTTCGCCGCGATTGCTGTATGACAGTTTTATGACACGACCAATCCTCCCAAAATGAAAGCAGACTAAAGTCGGTAGGAGCCGGCGGTGCGGGAGCTAACGCCCACGATGCATCGCGCATCGACGCATGACGCGTAGCTAAGATTATGCCGTAGCGTATCGCACCTACTTCGCCGCGGCTCGGCCGGCCGACCAACGATAGACCAGTAGCATCGCCAGGATGATCGCTCCAAAAATGATCTGGCGGGCAGCATCGGGCATTTGCATCACGGCGAGGATCGAGGACAGCAGCGTGATGAACACCGCGCCGACGAATGTTCCTGGATAAGTCCCGCTTCCGCCCTGGATCGAGGTGCCTCCGACTACGACCGTTGCGATCACCGGCATCAGATAGGGGTCTCCCATCCCCTGATAAGCCTGATTGGTGTAGCCGGTCAGAAGGATCGCGCCCAAGCTGGATAACGTTCCCGCCAGGACGAAGGTGCAGAGGGTGACTGTGCGCACGCGCGCGCCAGCAAGAAACAAGGCACGCTGCGAATTGCCCATTGCATAGAGGTAGCGGCCATAGATCGTTCGGTGCAGGAGCCATAGCGTTATCGCACCGAGTGTCAGCCAAAGCAGGAAAGCATTTGGGATGCCGAGCGTACGGCCGACTGCGGCGTAGGTGGCCAGCCACGGCACCGCGCCTTGCGGCTTGAATCCCCCAGTATAGAAAACGGTGGCGCCGAGGAGCATCGCGTTGACCGCCAGTGTCCAAACCATGCCAGGTACACGAAACACCGCGACGCCAACGCCGTTCACGAATCCGACCAAAGCGCCCACGGTCAGTCCGAGCGGTATGGCGAGGCCGGCTAGCAAGCCGTCGTGGCTGCCCGCCAGACTGGTGACGACGATAGCCGTAGCGGTGACGGTCCATGGAATCGAAAGATCGATCTCACCGAGCAGAATGACGAGCATTGCGCCGGTCGCAATCACACCGAGAAACGAGGCGATCTGGAGCTGCTGCAGGATGTATCCCGGATTGAGAAATCCGGGATAGATGATCGCGCCGCCAAGGATCAGCGCAACACATGCGGCGGTAAGCAAAACGACCGAAACCCCGATCCTGTCGACGAGGTTGGCGCGGCGTGCATGAATGGGCAGGGAGGCGGCGGGGTCAGTCATTACTGAAACAACTCAAGCCGATTGCGGATTCGCAGCATGCCGAGGGCACCAAGCACGATGGCCGCGGCGAGCACGAGACCTTCGAAGAACGGCTGTGCCAACGGAGGCAATCCAGAAAAGAACATCAACGACGAGATCGTCTTGAGGATCAAAGCTCCGACGACGGCGCCCAGTGGACTGCCAACTCCGCCGGTGAGCGCAACCCCTCCGAGCACGACGGCCGCGATCGAGTTCAAGGTGTAGGAGGGGCCGATCGCCGGGTCGCCCGTCAACGTGACCATGCTGACGTATAGTCCGGCAAGTGCAGAGAACCCACCACTTGCTGCATAGGCCGCGAGCTTGACCCGATCGACACGCACCCCGGTCATGTGGGCCGACGATTCGGCGGATCCGGTCGCGTACAATGTCAGCCCAAAAAGGCTCTGGCGCAGTGGAACGACCAGCGCGATGAGAATGCCGAACAGCAGGAGTGCCGAGGTTGGTATGCCGTAGATGTCGTAGGTGAGTGCGTCTGATAGATTTTCGTCGATGCTTCCACCAGGGGTCGGTCGCAACAGCAGCGCTAGGCCGGAGATCATGCTGCCGGTGGCGAGCGTCGTGACGATCGGCTGAATGCGCCCGTAAACCACGGTGATTCCGTTCAGCAACCCGCATGTCACGCCGAGGGCAACGACCACGCCGGCGCCGAGGGCAATAGCGCCTGGTGAGCCGACCAGCAGGTAGGAGGCGGCAACATTGGTCAGCGCAACGATAGGGCCGACGGAAAGGTCCACGCCACGAACGAGCACTACGAAAAACTGTGCGATTGCGGCGAGACCAAGCAGGGTCCCTTGATTGAACCAGATCGTGAGGACGTAAGTCGAAAGTCCGCGGGGGTGGATGGCGACGAACGCTGTGAACAAGATCACGAGTGCTGACAACGCAATCGCAAGATTGCTGTTGCCTCGCAGCAGGCTGATGGACGAGGACTTCATCGTTGCAACTCTTGTTGGTGCGCATCTACCGTCGGCCGTACGTTCATGGACGCGGCGATCAGCGCGCTCGGCGACAGTTCCTCACCGCGCAACTCCTTGGCCACTCGCCCGTTGTAGAAAACGTACACGCGGTCACAAAGATGGATGAGTTCTTCATAGTCGGTGGACTGCAGGACCACGGCGATGCCCTCGCGCGCAAGCTCTCGCAACAATCGGTAGATCTGGGCCTTGGTGGGAAGATCGATGCCGCGGGTCGGGTCCATCAGGAGAAGGCATTTCGGCGATAGCGCCAGCCATTTCGCCAGCACCACCTTTTGCTGATTTCCGCCGGAAAGAGTGGCGACAGGAGCATCCAGAGAGCTGTAAGTCAGTGACAGCCGGTCGATCAACTGCCGGGTACGCCGCTCACTTTCGCCGTTCAGGTCGAGCAGGCCGAACGGCGCACGGCTCAACGTTGCCAGCTCCAGATTTTCCGTGACGGACATGTCGAGGATCAAGCCTTCGGTCTTGCGGTCTTCGGGCACCAGGGCAAGGCCGATCTCGGCACGTTTGGCTTGCGAAGGCAGCACGCCGCCGATCGACCTGCCGTTGACCTGGATCTGGCCGGATACCTTGCGCAGTACGCCGAATACTGCGTGCATCAGATGTTGTTGCCCCTGGCCATCGAGGCCACCGAGGCCGACGATCTCGCCCTTGCGCACGTGCAGGTCGACGTTGTGCAGCTGCTCGTTCCAGCTCACGTCCGAAACATCGAGAATGATCGGCGCGTCGTCCGACGGAGTAGCGTCGCGTGCAGGAAACAGTTCCTCCAGCGACCGCCCGATCATCAGGTCGATGACGTCATGCGCGCTGCGTGTGCCGGCGTCGAAGGTCTCGACGTGCCGACCGTTGCGAAACACCGAGATACGATCGGCGATGGCATTCACCTCGTGCATCCGGTGCGAAATGAACAGGATAGCGACGCCCTTCTTTCTCAATTCGCGCAACACGTCAAAGACGGTCTCCACCAACTCGCTCGTCAGCGCCGACGTGGCTTCATCGAGAATCAGGAGGCGTGGTTTGCGAAACAGGGCCTTAGCAATCTCGACGAGCTGCCGTTCCGCCAACGACAGCTCGGACACCCGTGTCGAAAGCGCGATGCCGGTGGCGCCGATCGCATCCAATGTCGCGCGAGCATCATTGTACGCGGTTCGGCGCAGTAGTCCGAATCGCGTCTGCGGCGCAGCGACCACAATGTTGTCGCCGACCGTCAAATGCGGCATCAGCGACAGCTCCTGGAACATGCAGACGATGCCGTGCTTGGCCGCGTCGCGTGGCGAAGCCAGCGTCGTCCGCCGGCCGGAGATCGCGATCTCTCCGGCGTCCGGCTGAATCACGCCGGCTAGCAATTTCATCAGCGTCGATTTGCCGGCTCCGTTCTCGCCGAGAATGGCGTGGACGAGGCCCGATTCGCACTGAAAGTCGACGTCCGTCAATGCCGGGACACCACCGTAAGACTTGGACACCGCTTTCAATCGAATGAAGGGATCTGCCATCGGCCACTCCGGGTTGCCAGCCGGCCGGCGGACGCCGGCCGGCGTGTGCGCCGTCAGCTCTTGTTTTCGGGGCTCTGGCCCATCAGTTCTTCCGGCGTGAAGACCGGGAAGCACTGTGGATAGCCCGTCGTCGTGTAGAATGTCTTCGGCAGGTTGCGGAAGAAGTCCTTCCCTTCCGCCAAGTCGCCGTTCTTCTTGTTGGGTATGGGCAGGTTGACTTTTTGTGGCAGTGCATTGCCCTTCAGCAGCGCCACGGTGGCCTCAAGCGCAACCGCCGACATCGCTGGGGCCTGCGCAGCCGTCACGCCCGGATATTTGCTGTCGAAGGCGATCATGCGCGTGCCATTGCCGGCGTCGACGCCGATCGGGACGATCGGGTGATGGGCGCTGGCCATGGCGCCCAGTGCACCAACCGCGCCTTCCTGCACCATCACGCCGTCGAACTTGCCGTTGGTCGCGATGGCATCAGCAGTCACCTTTGCGGCAGTCCCGACATCCCAATTGCCGACCACCTGAATGACCTTGAGGTCCTTGTACTTGTCCAGCACCTCGCGCATTCCGTTGTGGTTGTCACGATCGACGCTGTTGCCCGGCAGGCCAGAAATCTCGAGCACCTGTCCGGCGACCTTGCCTTTTTCTGCCTTGATACCGTCGACCACGGCCTGCGCTTTCATGCGCCCGAGTTCGACCTGGTCTTCGTTGATCTGAACGATCTGATTTGAATCCAGCACGTTATCGTAAGTGACGAGCACTGTGCCGGCACGCTTGGCGCGCTTGACGACTGCGTCGAACGCGGTCGGATTCACGGCGTTGATGACGATCCCGTCGTAACCGGCGGCAATGAAATTGTCGATTGCGGCAATCTGTGCTGCGGAATCGTTGCCGACTGAAATGATCTTAAATTCGGATAAACCCTTGGCATTGTCGGGGCGTGCCCCCCAAGCTTTGGCAGCCTGTATCGTCGTGCTGCGCCAATCATTGCCGACGTAGCCGTTGACCAGCGCAATCTTGAACGGGCCGGTCTTGGCTGTGTACTTGATTACCGAGGCGCTGTCGGCCGCGGGCGCGAAGCACGTTGGCATGTAGGTGTCAGCGGCATGCGCCCCGCCGACAAATAGTGCTGCCACCGCGATGGCCGCGGCCGAGCATACTTCTGTCCGTCTTTTTTTCATCTGCTTCCTCCCTTTGATCCGGCATTTTGCCGGGATTCTTGATTGGCGCGATCAACGCCGTTCAGTCTTCATCGAGGTGGTGGTGGCCTTCGTCTTCCTCCGACGCTGAGCTCGACCGCCTGGCGAAGTGCCTCGAGCAGGCTGCGTTCGTCGGCCTTACCAGTTCCTGCAATGTCGAAGGCGGTGCCGTGATCAACCGAGGTGCGTATCACGGGCAGACCCACCGTTATGTTCACGCCGGCCTCCAGGCCGAGCACCTTCACCGGTCCATGGCCCTGGTCATGATACATGGCGACAACCATGTCGAAGTCGCCGCGGCCTGCGCGGTAAAACAGCGTATCCGCTGGCAACGGTCCTTCGACATCGAGGCCGCGCCCGCGACAAACGGCAATGGCGGGCTCGATTTTATCTGCCTCTTCGCCCTGGCCGAACAAACCATTCTCGCCGGCGTGCGGGTTGATGCCGCAAACACCGATCTTCCGCCGCGCGAGTCCGGAATTTGCCAGCACATCCTCGGCGCGCATGATGGTGCGCTCCACCAGGCCTGGCTCGATCTTGGCGATGGCATCGATCAAGCCGATGTGAGTCGTGACGTGGATGACCCGCAGGTTGGGGGCCGTGAGCATCATCGAGACTTCGTCGACACCGGTCAGCGCGGCGAGCATTTCGGTGTGGCCGGGAAAGCGATGACCGCCCATATGAAGCGCCTGCTTGTTGAGCGGGGCCGTGCAGATCGCATCAATGCGACCGTCCATCGCGAGACGGGCGGCCAGTTCGATGTAGCGGTACGCCGCGTCGCCAGCCGTCGCGGAAAGTTCGCCCCAGGGCAGCTCTGCGGGGATGAGGCCGAGATCGATACAGTCGACAAAGCCCGGTTCGCATCCAATTTCGATCAGTTCCTCGGCGGCAAGGGCGCGAACGCGCAGATCGCTGCCGACGACGGCGCCTGCCGTCTCGAGCCTGCGGCGATCGCCGATGACGAACGGACGACACGTCCGGTACAGCGTCGCGTCCGCCATCGCCTTCATAATGACTTCCGGGCCGACACCAGCGGCATCGCCCATGGTGATTGCCACAACAGGCGGCTTCACATGCTTATCCTTCCATATGCGGGTGCAGGCCCTGCCTGAGGCGAAGAATTGCCCCGCAGATATGACCAACACTTCACGAGCGTTGAGTCCGTGCCGAAAGCGCCAGCCTTGGTGATCACCGGAAATCGACGTTTGCCTCGCGCGATGCCCATGGGAACACCGGGTTCGATCTCGCCGACGAGATCGAGCGCCTCGACATCAAGTGCTTCCAGCAGGCAGCGCGCCGTCGCGCCTCCAGTGGCAAACAGCGCGCCGATCCGGTCCCGTTCCGCAGCGAGCAGCGCCGCGACGCCACTACAGCCGCGCGTTTCGGCGTCGTCCATCCCGCAAGTCTCCGGCTGCCAGATGATCGCGTCCTGTCGGGCGGCAAGTGCCGCTTCGAGGCGGGGCGCAGCGCCCGAGCCAAGCAGCTCTGCGCGCGTTGCGGTCGGATCGCTGGCGACGTTCGCCACTGCTTCGCACGCAGCAAGGGCGGCGGCTTGCCGTCGCGAGACGTTCGAGCGGCTGCCAATAACGAAAAGCATCGACCCGTCGATCGCGGGCGTTGCCGGGGACGCCCGCGGCTTTGAGAGGCGCGCCGCTTCGACGAGCTGTCGCGCCAGCCTCGCCGAGCCCGCGCAGAGAGCCCGCGAACCGAGTCGCAGCGATGAAGCCGCAATAGCAGCCAGGTCGAGGTCGGTCTCGGCGTCGCAAACGATCACATCGCAGCCGTCCGAGAGTTGATCCAGCCTCGCCGAAACCGTCCCGATATCCGCTCGAAGCTGGTGGAGTGGGAGCAAACTGGTACGCAGACCGCGGACATCCAGCATTGCCGGGATCGAAGCCGTTTCACCACTCTGCTCGCGGCGCCAGATCTCGGTTCGTTCGAGCGGGACGCCATGCAGGTGCTGATGGCCATTCACGGTCGTGCGTCCGAGCGCGGGGAAGGCGGGTGCAACGATGATGACGGCGTCCCGCTGCACGGTGCGGCGCGCGCGCAGCACGGCACCGAGCTCTGGGCCCAGGTGTCCGCGCAGGGTCGAGTCGAGCTTCTTAAAGAGCAGGCGGTCGCGATATGATAATGCAAGATGCTCCGTTACCTCGGCCGCCTTGGTTGCGGTCATCGCGCGGGTGTTTGCGTCGATCGCCAATGCGTCTGCGCCTGAAGTTGCTAGACCCGATCGCAGCGCGACGACGGTTTGAAGTCCCAGTTCGGTCCATGCGACACCGCAATCCGCGGCACCCGACAGGTCGTCAGCGAGGATGACTATGGCTGGCGCGAGCGCGTCCGATGTGGGCGAATCGGAGTTCATGCCGGGCTTCCGACCGGGACGAGGGTAACGCGGACGCCGAGCTGCTCGAGCGCCCTCCGGTGGCCGGGATCAAGACCATCGTCGCAGATGACGTCGTGGATGCGCTGGATCGGACAGATTTCGCAAAACGCGGATTGTACGAACTTCGATGAGTCCAGCAGGAGCAGCACGCGGTTCGCGGCCTCGATCCAGGCCTGCTTGAGACTGGCCACCTCAAGCGAGGTGTCGCTTGGCCGCAGTTGCGCCAGCGAGTGCACGCCGATCAGCGCGATGTCTGCATGCAGCGAGCGAATGACGCTCTGTGCGGCTGAGCCAACGAGTGTGAACGACCCGGGACGGACCTGACCGCCGGGCACGATCAGTTGCACCTTCGGCCGCTCGCGCAGGGCGATGGCAATTCGGAGATCGTTGGTGACAACAGTGAGTGACAGGTCACGCTCGGTGAGCGCATGCGCAGCTTCCAGAACTGTGGAGCTCGAGTCGAGGATGACACTCTGTCCATCCTCGACGAGGCCTGCCGCCCAGCGACCGATTGCGATCTTGGCGGGCCGCGCTACCTGATCGGCGATATCCGTGGCTGGTTCGAAGGTGGTTCGCGAGCGAACGCTCAGTAGCGCGCCGCCGTGTGTGCGTTCGAGATAGCCCGCCGCCGACAGGTAGTCGACATCACGACGAGCCGTCGAAATCGACATTCCGATCTCGTCGGCAAGGCGCTGAATCGAAATCACTCCATCGCGGCGAATGAGTTCGAGCGCCTTAGCGCGTCGAGCCGCGGGAATTAGATTCGTCTCTTGCGTGAGGCTGCCGCCTTCGATGGCCTCCACCGCTGAACTCTCCCTTGTTTTGTCAGACTTGCTCGGCTTAGGGCGACATCGTTAGCGCACTAGCTGACGTCTATTGATCTATTTTGAGCATAGTTGAAGCTTTTGCCAAGGTCCTCTTGGCGTAACGTTTGTCAAAACAGGCGAATTTGTCGGAATCAAACGGAAATGAAGAGATTTTGGCACTACCGCGGCGATCCGGGAGGTTCAATTTCGATCATCAAGATGCGCGTTTCTGATCCAAAAGCCCCAATCGGTGTGCGCATTGCGACCCATCCTTCGTCGCCCGGATCGCTGCCGCCTCTCCGCTTGATCGTGGCGAGTCGAAGAGAAGGACCTCGGACCTCGGTTCGCAGATCCAAACCGCTCCCCATGCTCCATTCTGGGTTGGCGTAGGCAGCTCGTTACGACGCGCCGGTCGATCCGGCCGCTGGACTGGTCAAGCTCCTCTTGAAGTCGACCAGTTTCGCGAGGAAATTGTCACGCCATCGCTGTCTCGCTGGAATGTCGTCGGCTG
This sequence comes from Bradyrhizobium ferriligni, assembly GCF_056837965.1. NCBI lineage: Bacteria > Pseudomonadati > Pseudomonadota > Alphaproteobacteria > Hyphomicrobiales > Nitrobacteraceae > Bradyrhizobium > Bradyrhizobium ferriligni. The sequence goes on along the minus strand of NZ_JBXEJO010000038.1, from coordinate 71,060 downwards.
ACGTCTGCTTGCGAAGCGTGTCTTCGACCGTTGCGACCAACGCGTCAGGCCAGGGCCGTGGATCCGCCTGTTCCTTGGCAAGACCGTGATACATCGGACCGAGGTTGCGGCAATATTCCGCGATGCCGGTCTTGGCGTTGAGATCGATGGTCTGGAATGGACCCATGAAGCTCCAGCGCAAACCGAGTCCGTCGGCAATGGCGCGGTCGACTTCTTCAGCGTTCACGATACCGTCTTCCACCAAACGGAAGGCTTCGCCGAGCAGCGCGCTCTGCAGGCGGTTGACCACGAAGCCGCTGATCTCGCGCCTTAGCTGGATCGGGGATTGGCCGATGCGCAGCATCAGCGTTCGGGCGCGCTCCACGACATCGGGTTTCGTCCAGGGCGACGGCACGATCTCCACCAGCGGAATGAGGTGGGGCGGGTTGATGGGATGGACGACGAGGCAACGCTCGCGCGTTGCCATCGTCTCGGTGAAAGCGGAGGCGGGGAAGCCGGAGGTGGAACTCGCGAGAACAACCTGTGGTCCGGCCAGCGCGTCGAGTGTCTTGTAGAGCTCGACCTTGATAGGAAGCCGCTCCGGTACGCTTTCCTGAACATAGTCCACGCCGGCGAGCGCTTCCTCAATGCTTTTCGTCGGCCTGACCCGCGCGGCGATCGTCTCGGCCGGATCGGGCAGGATAAGGCCGAGCGCCTCGAAGCCGGCCGCTGCCGTCCGCACGAAGTCCGGTACGCGCGCAGCAGAGTTGGAATCGGCGTCGTAGACGGCGACCTCGAAGCCGGCTCTTGCAAAGACAAGAGACCAGGAGGAGCCGACGACGCCGGCTCCGATCAATGCAATCCGTGTCATGAATTTATCCTGATTGGAACGCGGAGGCGCTCACGGCGTCTGCGCGCCACGTGTGTTCACATGGATCGCGTAGAGTGAGGTGTGGCCGCAGATATAGAGGCGATTGCGCTTCGGTCCGCCGAAGCACACGTTCGCGGTCTTCTCCGGCACGGGAATCCGGCCGATGATATCGCCGCCCGGCGTGATGCAGCGCACGCCATCGCCGGAGCTGGTCCACACGTTCCCGTCGATGTCGACGCGGAATCCATCCGGGATGCCCGGGGCGATTTCGGCGAGAACGCGGCTGTTGCGCAGTTGCCCGTCACCTGCCATGTCGAATGCCCGGATGTGATGAGGCCAGTCGGGATTGGGCCAGAAGCCGGAGTCCGCGACATAGAGAGTCTTCTCGTCCGGCGAGAACGCAAGCCCGTTGGGTCGCTTGAAATCGTCGACGACGATGCGCAAGCTGCCGTCGCGCGGATCGAGGCGATAGACGTTGCAACTGCCGATCTCGCTTTCGGCTTTGCTGCCCTCATACTCGGCGCTGATGCCGTAGGTGGGGTCGGTGAACCATACGGTTCCATCCGACTTCACCACGATATCATTGGGCGAATTGAGGCGCTTGCCTTCGTAATGGTCGGCCAGCACCGTGATGGTGCCGTCATATTCGGTCCGCGTCACCCGACGTCCGCGATGCTCGCAGGTGACGAGCCGTCCTTCGCGGTCGCGGGTATTGCCGTTGGAAAAGTTGGAATCGCTGCGGAACACCGAGACCTGTCCGGTCTCCTCGTCGTAACGCAGCATTCGGTTGCTCGGCAGGTCACTGAACAGGAGGCTGCGCTGGTCGGCGAAATAGACCGGTCCTTCGGCCCAGCGCAGGCCGGTATGCAGCTTCTCCAGGAAAACGATTGGTATCGTGTACTGCACGAAGCGCTTGTCGTAGACCTCGAATGGATCCATGGCGTCCTCCTTGTCAGGTCTTGTTGTCAGGTCGTGTTGTCAGGGTTTGGGCGAACGGGCGGTCGTGGCGGCGCGTTGACGCCGTCGCGTGGCGTAGACCGACAAGCCTACCGCCACGATGAGAATCCCGCCGTTGAAGAAGTACTGGACATAGAACGGTGCTCCGAGCTGTTGGACTCCCGAGAAGGAGAAGGCCAGCAACAGCACCGACAGAAGCGTCCCGATCACGTTGACGCGTCCGAGTTTGATCGAGGTCGCTCCGAGCAGCGTCGCCGCAAACGCCGGCAGCAGATATTCGGGTCCGACGCTCGGCGTCCCCGTTTGCAGAATACTGCCGAGCACGATGCCGGCAAATCCGCTGAGCAGGCCTGATACGACAAAGGCGCCGATGATGTGGCGACGAATGTTGATGCCCGTGAGTTCGGCTGCCCGGACGTTGGCTCCGATCACGTAGAGATTGCGGCCGATGGGAAGGTATTCGGTCACGATCCACAGCGCGAGCGCGATGATTGCGACATAGACCGCCGGCAACGGTACGCCATGAACGATCTGCGTGAGGTCGGTGAAGGTGACCGAAAGATTCAAGCCACTGATCTGCTCGCCGTTGGAATACCAGTTGGTCACGCCAAACAGCAGCGTTCCCGTTCCCATCGTCGCGATGAAGGAGTCGATGTGGAAGACGCTGACCAGCAGGCCGTTGCAGAGGCCGACCATGATCGATAGCAGGAGGATCAGCGCGGCCGCCTCCGGCCAGCCCAGGCCCTGGTTGACCTGCAAGCCGACGGCCAGCACCTGTGCCATGCCGAGGTGGTAGCCGATCGACAGGTCGAATTGCTTTGTGGCAAGCGGCACCATTTCCGCGAGCGCCAGCATTGCCGTCACCGACTGGCTGACCAGGATCGTGTTGATGTTGATGGCGCTGAAGAAGCTCGAAGGCCTCAGCACGCCGAACACCAGCAATACCAGAGCGAAGACGAAGACGAGGCCGTAAGTGGCCACCAGATTGGATAGCACGCTTGACGGCGCTGCCTGGCGCGGAGGCCGCGTCGCGCTGCGCTGGAATGTGCTCTCCGTCATATCCCTCTCCGCCTTCAATGGACCCGCTCGCTCTGACCGCCCGCCATGGAAGAACGGGTGAGAAGCCCTTCGAGTGTCAGCGTCGAGCCGGTCAACTCGGACGTGATCTTGCCGCGTCCCATGACCAGTGCGCGATCGCAAAGGGCGACGACTTCCTCGAAGTCGGATGAAACGACTAGCACCGCCGCACCATCGTCTGCGATGGTGCGCAGCGTGCGATGGATGATGCCTTTGGCGCCGATGTCGACCCCGGCGGTAGGCTCCTCCATGATGAAGAGCTTCGCGCCTGTCGCCAGCCAGCGGCCTACGAAGATCTTCTGCTGGTTTCCGCCGCTCAACCAGTCGATGAGCGCGGCGGCGTTGCGCGGGCGGACGTCGAAGCGCTCGAGCTGGTCCCGCACGGCCTTCAGTTCAGCTCCCGTATCGATGGGCCTCAACAGCGCGCCCGATACGGCCCGAACGTTGGGAAAGAGATTCTCGCGCACCGACATGCCGCCAAGCGTACTTTCGCTGAGGCGGTTGCCGGCGAGCAAGGCAATACCCTTGCCGATGCGCGCGCTGATCGGCTGATCGACGGGAATGATTTCCGATACGAGCCGGATCGTGCCGGCGGAGTGGGGATGGGCACCAAAGATTGCGCGGCCGATGACTTCTTGTCCGGCGCCGCGCAGTCCCACGAGGCCGACGATCTCGCCCTTGCCGACCGTGAACGACAGCGGTCCCTGATTGCCGGCGCACAGGTTTTCGACGGTGAGGAGCGGCACCGCCTCGCGCGCCCTGGCGGTAGCGACGTGGTCGAGCTGCAGGTCGCGGCCGAGCATGTCGCGCACGATGGTCTCGGTCGTCAGCCCCTCGATCGGGCTGGAACTCACATTCCGGCCATCGCGCAGCACTGTGACGCGATCGACAAGACCGAAGAGCTCGTTGAGTCGGTGGCTGACATACAGGATGCTCGTGCCCGACGCGCGCAAGCCCCGCAACACCTCGAAAAGGTGCAATGCGTCGGGTCCCGGCAGCGAGGCGGTGGGCTCGTCGAGTACCACGATCCGTGCATCGCGTGACAGCGCGCGCACGATGCCGAGAATGGCCTTGCCGGCAGCGCTCAGGGATCCGACGGGCGCGCGTGGATCGGGAGGGTCGATGGCCATGCTGGCATAGATGCGCTCGGTCTGCTGCCAGACATCTTTCCAGGATATGAGACCGCCGCGACGCGGAAAGCCGGCCACTAGCGCCACGTTCTCCCCAATGCTGAGCTCGTCCACGAGACCGAGGTCCTGATGGACGAAGGCGATCGGCACGGGCTCGAGGTGCGGATTGAGACTGCGGCCATCGAGGACGATCTTGCCGTCGTCAAGTGGGTAGATGCCTGCGAGGATCTTGATCAACGTCGACTTGCCGGCCCCGTTCTCGCCGACCAGCGCATGGATCTCGCCTCGGCCGATCGTCAGGTCGACGCCATCAAGGGCGAGCGTGCTCAGAAAACGTTTGGTCACGCCCCGGATCGCAATCGCGGGCTGCGGATCGGTTGCCATGGTGCCTTAGCCTGGGAATGTCTTGGAGCGGGCGGTGGAGGGATGGGCACACATGCCGCTCCGTCTCCACCGCGGCCGCCGTTACTTGCATGCGGTGTTGGCGCCCTTCCAGATGTTGACATAGTGGCAGGCGAAGTTGTTGCTCGGCACGAACTCGTTGTTCTTGCCGCCCTCGCTGTCCACGTTGTCCTTCACGATCAGGAACACTGGCTGCAAGAAGTGCGCGGGTTCCTGACCGGACATGGCGCGGACCACGGCGTCGACTGCCATGTATCCGAACAGGGAGCTCGGCTCGGGAACGCTAGCCACCTCGAATCCACCTTTGCGGATCATGTCGTAAGCGGAGGGTGGCGCGTCGGCGCCCACAAGCTTGATCTTGTCGGTCGAGGCACCCGCGGCCCTGAGGGCGGCCGCAACGTTGGTGTAATAGCCGTCGCAGCATGTCGTCATCCACCAGCTGTCGCCGTAGCGGGCAAGGAGGCCGGACACCGCCGCGTTCATGCGGGCGGAGGCATCGCCGAGCGGCATGTTGATTGTCTCGAGCATCTTGCAGTCCGGACAATTGGCGATCGGTGTTGTCGTCGCCTTGGCCTTGAAGCGGGCGATGGCGTAGTTGTTGTCCACCATGTGAATGTTGTGAGCCTTGCCCGCGGACATCGCGATCACGTAGGCCGCCTCGGTTTGGCCGATCTCGGCCGGGTTCGAGACGATGTTGTGATAGAGGCCGAGTTCGGGGCTGGGGCCCGGGAAAGCGGTCGCGTGAATGCCAATCACCGGGATGTGCCGGGCGACTGCATCCTTGATCGGTTTCTGCAGCGCATTGGCGTCCGCCGGAGTGACGATCGCGGTCGGGTTCGCGGCGAGGGCCTGCTGCATGGCGGACAACGTACCGCTTACTGTGCCCTGGCCGTTGAACGTCATGACCTTCCATCCAAGCGCCTTGGCGCCTTCCTCGACGCCTTTGCCCCACAGCACGTGCGGCGTATAGGACTGGTCCGGCGACACATAAGCGATGGTGAAGTCGCCAGCGGGTGCCTTCGGACCGCTCGTCGGTCCCTTCCATTCGGTCTGCGGCTTGGTGCGCTCGGCGACGATTGCCTTTGCCTCATCGACGGATAGCTTCTCCTGGATGACCGGCTCCGGCCATGCAGGGTACGGCTCCGCGCGGGTCTGCGCGAGCGCGGATCCCGTTGCGAAGGTTGCAGGGATGAGCGCCGCGCCGAGCACTGCCAGCCGCGCAAACCTGGCTTCCAAAACATGTTTATGCAGTGACTTGAGCATGCATTCCTCCCGATAGATTTTTTGATTGCTTCATTGGTCTTACAAACTGTCGACTGCAGCGCGGGATTTGGCCCGCGGCGGAGGCCGTCGTGCAGAACACTTCCGGCGCCTGCTGGGATGCGCGCGGCGTCTGAATGATCGTTCGTGCAATGCTTTTGGTGACGATGACGCTCAAGCGTCCATGGCCGCGTAACCGGAGCGCGGGCTCCGGGCGGTCGGTGCTGACAGCCGAGACGATGACACGGCCCGTTCTCAGGCCAACCTGACCGATCGGCCCTCCTTGCTGCGCTCCGCGGTTCAGAGGCTGCTTGGACATCTCATCCCTATTCTTGTTATTCATAATATCTGATATTATGAATTATGACGTGTCAAGGCGATTTCGGGAGGCTCCATGCTCGCTCCAGTTGTTGAGTACGTGAGCTCGATGCGGCGGCACCCGGAAGCCTGCATGCTTGCGGCGGTTTGATGATGACAGCACGGTCAGGTCAGGACGCGCCGACAACGGATGCGACGATGCTCATCAAGCCGGTGAGTCGCGCCACGCTGCCGCAGGAGATCGTGAAAGCGCTCACCGATCTGATCATGAAACGGGTGTGGAAGCCCGGCGACCTGATCCCTTCCGAAAAAGAGCTGGCGATCCGCTTCGACGTTGGACGGTCGACGATCCGCGAGGCGGTAAAGAGTCTTGTTGTACTCGGCGTGCTGGAAGCGCGCGCCGGGGAGGGATCGTTTGTGCGCGAGCCGACCTCGGAGCTTCTCTCTGGTGCGTTCCGCTGGGGGGTGCTCTTAAGTGAAGGCAATCTCGACGACTTTGTCGACGTACGTGCTCACATTGAGGTGGAATGTGCGCGTCGCGCAGCCACCAACCGCACCGACGAGCTATCAGAGCAGCTGCGCAGATGCATTGACGAGATGGGCGCTGAACCCATGGATCACAGTGCCTTCATGGACGCGGATACGCGATTCCATCTAGCCATCGCCCGCGCCGCCAACAATCCGATCTTCGAAAACATCGGATCGACAATTCAATCAATCGTGCGGATCTGGTACCCGAGGACGTATTATATCCCCGAGACAAAGGGGCGGACGGTTTCGGAGCATCGAGCAATCGCCGACGCGATCGCCGCAGGTGATTGCGATGGAGCAGGGAACGCCATGCGTGCTCACCTTATCGCAGCCAGCCTCCGGTTGCGCAGGACATTCGCCAGCGACCGGGACGAAGGCTAGCGAAAGCCCGGCCGCGAAAGTCCATCGGCGACTCCTGGGCCCGTCCGTCGGACACTGACCGGCGACAGCCGGCTAGTCCTTCGCAGTTGCGTGAATGCGATTGGCGTACTTCGCGGCGAGCAGCTGGAAGGCCGGCGGTAACGAACTGTCCGTGAAGAGGTGATGACAATCTTCGAGATGTCCGCCTCGCACCGTGGCGTTACGGCCAAACTTGGTGATATCAGCCACGAGCACCGCTGTTCGCGAATTGGCAACGATGGATTGCCGAGCCTGAACCTCACCAGCGTGAAAATCGAGCAGAGTGCCGTCCTGGTCGATTCCGCCGACACCGAAGATCCCGTAGTCGGCCCTGAAGCCAGAGAAGAAACGGGCGGCGGCTTCGCCGACGATATCCCTGTCGAGCGGGCGAAGCGTGCCGCCTGCGATCGAAATCTCCACGTCGGGATTTTGAGCGAAAGCTGCAGCCACGTTCAGATTGTTGGTGATCACGCGCAAATCCTGGCGTCGGGATAACGCTTGCGCAACGTATTCAGGCGTTGTGCCGAGGCCGATCATGAGCGATGCCCCATCGGGGATCAACTTGGCGGTCTCGTGGGCAATGCGACGTTTCGCATCGGCATTCAACCCCTGCCGGCTTCCATATGCGAGGTTCTGGCTCTGCACGGGGAGGCCGACGCCGCCATGGATTCGTCTGAGTAGGCCCTGGTCGCACAGAGCATTCACGAGGCGGCGAATGGTTTGCTGGGTGACGTGGAAACGCGTCGCAAGATGCTCGATCGAGGCGAAACCGTCCTCTCGCACGATCTCCAGAATGTGGGTCTGACGTGCTGTGGGCGTCTTGAGCATGGGCTCTCCGTTGCCACCAAAGTATCATTTGAACAGTCCATGTGCAATTTTCTGTTTCATATATCGTCACACTATGTTCATATGAACAAAATAGCTGTTGCGTCAATGAATGTTGCGCAGCCATGGGAGGGAAACGGCATGGATCGGTCCATCGGGCGTGACCGACCTTGGAGCGCTCTGCCGAGGCGAGTCGCCGTGCGCTTGTGCAGCGACATCTACGTACCATGCAGATCAACGCAGCCGAGAACGAACAGATCATGTCGGCGATTGCGCTGAGCCATGTCTCCAAGTCCTGGGGGCCGATGCGTGCTGTCGACGACGTAAGTCTGACGGCGGAAGAAGGCTCGCTGCTGGTACTGCTAGGGCCTTCGGGATGTGGCAAGTCAACCACCCTTCGCCTGATCGCAGGTCTTGAAGACGCCGACGTCGGCACCATTACGATCGGCGGCGTCGACGTGACGCGTCTCACCCCTGCGCAACGGAAGATCTCGATGGTCTTCCAATCCTATGCGCTGTTTCCGCATTTGAGTGTGGCCGAGAACATCGTCTTCGGCCTTCGCGTGCGGCGGGTATCACGGGCCGAGCGGGACGAACGGCTCCGTCGCGTGGCCGACATCGTTGGTCTTTCGCATCTCCTCGAGCGCAAGCCGTCGCAATTGTCCGGCGGTCAACGTCAGCGCGTGGCGCTGGGGCGGGCCATCATCGCGGAGGCGCGCGTATGTCTCATGGACGAACCGCTGTCGAATCTGGACGCCAAGTTGCGGCATGAGATGCGGACAGAAATCCGTGCTCTGCAACAGCGCCTTGGCATGACGATGGTCTACGTCACCCACGACCAGACCGAGGCCATGACGATGGCCGACCGTGTCGTGCTGATGCGCGATGGCCGTATCGAACAGAATGGGTCACCGGAGGAACTCTATCATCGCCCGGCAACGGCATTCACGGCGAGGTTCATCGGTACGCCGCCGATGAACCTGGTGCGCCAGGGCGATCGGCTGATTGGTATTCGGCCGGAGCATGTCCGGATCGTGCCTGGCGGAGATCACACTGCACGCGTCAAGGCTGTCGAGCATCTCGGCGCCGACAGCATCGTCCTGTGTGAGATCGACGGGCAGCCGATCTCGGTTCGGCTCGACGGTTTCAGCAAGGTTCAGCCGGGCGAAGATGTTCGGATCATCTGGGACGCGGGTCACGAACATCGTTTCGATCCCGGCTCGGAAATCCGGCTTGGAGACAACGTAGACGAGAGCCGGCGGGCAGCATCCATTCAATAGGCGTGGTGACGTCAGGGCTGTCGAAGGCGATCACGAGGGAGGTGAAGAAAATGTTTGCTCGACGAAGAGTGTTGATGGCGGCGGCGTTCGCTGCACTGTCCATGGGAGCCCGTCCCGCGGCTGCGGTGGATTTGACGATGTACTATCCGGTTGCGGTCGGCGGGCCCGTCACGAAGATCGTCGACGACATGGTGTCGCGGTTCGAGAAGGACAATCCGGACATCAAGGTGACGGCGGTCTATGCCGGCAATTACACGGATACGATGACCAAGGCGATGACGGCTATGAAGGGCGGACAGCCGCCGCAACTGTCGGTGCTGTTGTCCACTGACGTCTTCACGCTCATGGACGAGAACGCGATTGTGCCGATCGACGGCCTCGTCAGCGACAAGACGTGGTTCAAGGAATTCTATCCGGCCTTCATGGCGAACGGACAGATCGACGGCAAGACCTGGAGCATTCCGTTCCAGCGCTCGACCATCGTGCTGTATTGGAACAAGGAGGCCTTCAAGGAGGCCGGCCTCGATCCCGAGAAGCCGCCGTCATCATGGGACGACATGGTCGAGATGTCGAAGAAGCTGGTGAAGAAGGATGGCGCCGGGAATACCACGCGCTGGGGAGTCGAGATTCCATCGACCGGCTACGCCTACTGGATGCTGCAGGCGCTCGCCATCGAGAACGGCCAGAGGATAATGAACGAGCCCGGCAATGAGGTTTATCTGACCGCGCCGAAGACGGTCGCCGCGCTCGACTATTGGGTCGACCTGTCACGCAAGCACAATGTCGCGCCGGCGGGCAGCATCGACTGGGCCACGCTGCGCACCGACTTCCTCGAGGGCAAGACCGCGATGATGTGGCACACCACCGGCAACCTGACGGCCGTCAAGGACGCCGCGAAATTCCAGTTCGGCGTCGCCATGCTGCCGGCCAAGGAGCGGCGGGGATCGCCGACCGGGGGCGGCAATTTCTACATCTTCAAGAGCGCCTCTCCCGAGCAGCAGAAGGCGGCCGTCAAGTTCATTCAGTGGATGACCGCCCCGGAGCGGGCTGCGGAATGGAGCATGAAGACCGGCTACGTCGCCGTGTCGCCCGCAGCCTACAAGACGAAGGTTATGGAAGACTATGCAAAGGGGTTCCCGCAGGCGACCGTTGCGCGCGATCAGCTCGAGCATGCGGTGCCGGAGCTCTCCGTCCACGAGAACGGCCGCATCTACAAGTTTGTCGGCGACGCGGTGCAGGCCGCGATCACCGGAGCACAGAAGCCGCAGGAGGCACTCGCTGCTGCGCAGCAGCAGGCCGACCGCGTGCTGCGCGCCTACAAATAAGGGTAACGGTGGGATGGTGGCTCGCCGCCATCCCACCTCTTGAGGAGTGGCCGACATCACCACCTCATCGCTGATTGTCCCGCCGCGCCGCACCGGATCGCAGGCGTGGTGGAACGCCGTGAATGCCTGGCTGCTGCTGTTGCCGGCGGGGGTGCTGCTGGTCGCCTTCACCCATTACCCGATCCTGGCGACGATCCGGCATTCGCTGTTCATCACGAGCCGGAAAGGCTCCGAGGTTTTCGTCGGCTTCGAGAGCTATCAAGCCATGGCGGCCGACCCGATCTTCTGGAAGGCGCTGGTCAACAATTTCTGGTTCGCACTCGGTACCATCCCGACCTCGATCGCGCTGGCCCTGGTGATGGCGATCTGGGTCAATCGCAACATGCGCGGCCGCGGCTTTCTGCGCCTGGCCTACTTCACGCCGACCGTGCTGCCGATGATCGCGGTCGCCAACATCTGGCTGTTTTTCTACACGCCGGACTACGGACTCCTCGATCAGATGCGCGGCATCTTCGGTCTCGCCGGCTGGAATTGGCTGGGTGATCCCTCGACGGTCATGGGGTGCCTGATCGTGATGGTGATCTGGAAGGAGGCCGGGTTCTTCATGATCTTCTATCTCGCCGCCCTTCAGCAGCTCTCGCCCGATCTCGACGAGGCCGCGTCCATCGAAGGAGCGAGCCGATGGTACATCTTCCGCCGGATCACCTTCCCGCTGCTGATGCCCACCACGTTGTTCGTGGCGATCAACGCTGTCATCAACTCGTTCAAGCTGGTGGATCACCTCGTGATCATGACCAAGGGCGGCCCAAACAACGCGAGCACGTTGCTGCTGTACTACATCTATGAAGTCGCGTTCACGTTCCAGGACTCGTCCTACGCGGCGACGCTGACGGTGGTTCTTCTGGCGCTGCTGAGCGCTGTTGCGTTGGTCAAGTTCGGTTATCTCGATCGCAGGATCCACTACCAATGACAGGCCGGACACATCCCGTCGAGGCGGTCGCCGCATGGGCCTTGGCCTTGGTCTGGCTCGCGCCGCTGGCCTACGCCTTCTGGAGCGCGCTGCATCCGGCCGCGTACGCGACGTCGTTCAGCTTGTCCGCGCCATGGACGCTGGAGAATTTTTCACGGGCATGGAAGCAGGCGCCGTTCGCCCGCTATTACCTTAATACGATTGCCCTGGTGACTCTCGTCCTGATCGGCCAGCTCATTCTCTCGACGCTCGCCGCCTACGCCTTTGCGCGCTTCAAGTTCCGCGGCAGTGGAATCGCCTTCGCGCTGGTCCTGCTGCAACTGATGATCATGCCCGACGTACTGATCGTCGAAAATTATCGCGCGATCGCAAGGCTGGGATTGCTGGACACAATCCCCGCGATCGCGCTGCCGTATATGGCCAGCGCCTTCGGCATCTTTCTGCTCCGGCAGACCTTCAAGAGCGTGCCCCAGGAACTGGTCGAGGCGGCTCGGGTCGAGGGGGCGGGGCCATTGGGGATCCTGTGGCGGGTCTATGTCCCGCTAGCCCGTCCGACCTATGTGGCCTTCGGCCTCGTCTCCGTCAGCTACCACTGGAACAATTTTCTGTGGCCGCTGATCGTCACGAACTCGGTGGAGGCGCGGCCGCTTACCGTGGGATTGGCGGTGTTCGGCGCGCCGGAGACCGGGGTGGACTGGTCGGTCATCACGGCGGCAACGGTGATGACCATGGCGCCGCTCTTGATCGCGTTTCTTCTCTTTCAACGGCAGTTCGTTCAATCCTTCATGCGTGCGGGTATTCGGTGATGCGGCTTCTGACCTGGAACATACAGTGCGGTAAAGGTTGCGACGGAATTGTCGACCTGGAGAGGATTGTCTCGGTCGCAAAGGAGACGTCGGATGCGGACGTCTTTTGCTTTCAAGAGGTAAGCTCGAATTTCTCGAAGCATGATGGCGGCAATGATCAGAGCGCAAGGCTTGCCTCGTTGCTGCCGGGCTATATGCCGATTTTCTGGCCTGCGATCGAAACAGTCGATCAGGCCGGCCAACTCCATCGCTTCGGAAACATGACCTTGTCGCGCTTGCCGGTCGTGCAGATTAACAATCACATCTTGCCGTGGCCTGGCGCGGGCACAGGACGCAGCATGCGGCGCCATGCGCTGGAAGTGACGGTCAAGTCTGCGTTCGGCGCGGTACGTATCGTCAATACTCATCTGGAGTACTATTCGTCCGCCCAGCGCGAAGCGCAAATCGCGCGTCTGTTGGACTTGCAGGAGGACGCGTCGACCAGTCCAAAAGCGCCCACAGCGCGGCCCGACGAGCCTTACGAAAGCCAGACCGTCGCGGCGTCGAGCCTCATGTGCGGCGATTTCAATTTCGACGTCACCAATCCCCAGCACACGATCATCGATCGGTCGGCCCGACCGGGGCTCAACTACCGCGATGCGTGGACGGCTCGTCGCTCCGACCGGGAGCGGTCCCCAACCTGCGGGCTCTATGACCGCGTCCAGTGGACCGAAGGACCGGACTGTCGCGACTTCATCTTCGTGACTGAGGATCTGGTCGGACGCATTCATCACATTGACGTAAACGTAAGGACCGACGCCTCCGATCATCAGCCTGTCTTTATCGAGTTAGCGAAGACAGAGATGTAACTGAGCGAAATCAGGTCGCGCGAAAATTCGAGGGTCGTCGTCTTCCTTGCGGGATGGCAATCAAACCCGGGATAGCTTGAGCGTATGACAAAAGCTTCGAAGCTGGTCGCAGCGAGAAACGGAAGGGTCCTGCTCGTCAGGCGGCGTCACGACAAACTCTGGATGTTTCCCGGAGGTCGAAAGCACGACGGGGAAAGTCAAAGGAAATGCCTTCATCGCGAGATAGCGGAGGAATTGCCCAAGCTCAAGATCGAAGGCCTAAAGCTATGGAAGGAAGTAAAGGTCCGGAACCGGCAAACTCGACGAAAGATGAGCGATGCGATCTTCATAACCAAGAAAGTTTCTGGCCAATTGAAGATCGGCGACAAGAAGGAGATTGACAAGGCTGCGTGGCGAAAGCCGCGCGGCATCAAGCTTACGGCGACTTCGCGCTATATCCGGGACAAGCTCTTCCCGAAATAGGTTCCTCAATCGAATCGACCTGAGTTTTGGTTCCGCAAGATCTTGCGTGCGAAGATCATAACCGCCCGCCGAAGTGCTCCAGCTCCGCGATGTTTGCCGTCATGAGGCCTTGGCAGGAGGCCGCTGCGGATCGTCGACGTCCGCGCTGTTCAGATAGTCGATGCGGCAGAGCTGGCGAACGCTGGAAGGCGTCGATGCACCCGCGCGTTCGGTTCCGCCGACAAATCTGCCTCTTTCATCGTCGCGAGACATATGTCATGGTTGAAATACAAATGATCAGAAGGCGCGAAACCATCGTGCTTTTGACCGGGAGGACCATCCATGAAGAGAGCAATATTCATGGCGGTTTTGTTTGCAGCTTTGGCGTTCGCGCCCTCGGCGAGGGCCGCGCGAATAGAAGTGCAATGGTGGCATGCAATGAGCGGCGTGCTGGGCGATCGTCTCAACGAGCTCGTCGACAAGTTCAACAAGTCTCAGGACAAATACACAGTCATCGCCGTTGCCAAAGGCAATTACGACGAGGTGACTAACGGCGTCATCGCCGCCTACCGCGCCAAACGGCCGCCGGAGATGGTGCAGATCGCCGAGCGTGGCTACATGACCATGCTGCTGTCGGATGCCGTTGTGCCCGTGCAGGATCTTCTGGAGAAGCAGGGCTACAAGATCGACTTTGCCGACTTCATCAAACCCGTCGCGAGCTTCTGGAGTTACAAAGGACGGATGTCGGCGCTGCCGTTCAATTCGTCGACGCCGATCCTCTGGTACAACAAGGATCACTTCCAGAAAGCCGGCTTCGACAAGCCGGCGGACACCTGGCAGGAACTGGAAAAGCAGCTCTACGCCATCAAGGCCAAGGGAATCAGCGGGTGCGGCACCGTGCTGCCCGGTGATTTCTACTGGAGCCTGCTGGAAAACTACAGCGCTATCAACAATCAACCTTATGGCACGCTGGCCAACGGGTTTGACGGGCTCGGCACCGAATTCGTCTACAACAAGACCAAGGTGGTCGCGCAGGTGGCACGGCTGAAGAAATGGCTTGATGACGGCATCATGCAGATTGCCGGCCAGGGATTCAGCCCCGAGCAATTATTTACCTCGGGCCGCTGCTCGACCTTCGTCAACTCCACTGCCTCGCACGGCAATATCGAGCGAAATGCCACCATCAACTGGAGCGCCACGTTCCTGCCGCGTGAAAGCGACATCAACCTACCGCTGAACAGCACGATCGGTGGCGGCGCGATCTGGGTGATGAAGGGCCACACGCCGGAGCGCTACGAGGCCGTAGCGGCCTTCCTCAATTTCATCGCCCAGCCGGAGACCCAGGTTTGGTGGCACGGCGCGACAGGCTACGTCCCGGCGACCAACCGCGCTTACGAGCTCGCGCGGGAAGCGCGGCTATTACAAGGATCACCCAACGCGAGAGATCGCCGTGCTACAATTGTCGCGTGGGACGCCGAACGAAAATTCGCGCGGCTTCCGTTTCGGCAATTTCGTGCAGACCATGCTGGCGCAGCGCCAGGAGGTGGAGGCGGTCTTTGCGGGCCAGAAACAGCCGCAACAGGCGATGGATGACGCGGTCAAGCGCGGCAACGAGATCCTCCGGCAGTTCGAGAAGCTCAATGCCGGGAAAAACGTCGACGGCGATCGCTGACGGCCATGACCGTGCGTTCGTCAGCGACGTGGCGTGACGTGACTGTGCCGGCACAACCGCGTTCGGTTGCTGTGCCTGCCGGGCAAGCCTTGCGTAGCGCCACGGCCGATGGCGGCCGGGCCGCTGTGTCGAAGAGGAGGGCGCGGCCGGCACAGGAGGCGGGCCTGAAGCGCGCGAATTTCGGCGACGGGCCGGGCCTGCCAACCTTGCTGCTGCTGCCGCAGTTCCTGATCCTGCTGTTCTTTTTCTTCATCCCCTCGCTGCGGGCTCTAACGCAGTCGGTGCTGCTGTCTGATCCCTTCGGCACGACAGTCCAGTTCGTGTGGCTCGACAATTTCAAGGCGTTGTTCGCCAATGGAGAGTACCGCCAGTCGTTGTGGGTGACGTTGCAGTTCACGGTTGGACAGAACGTGCTGACGCTGGTAGTCGCGCTTGTGCTTGCCTTCGCCACCGACCACATCGTCCGTGGCCGTTCGGTCTACCGCACTATCATTTTGTTGCCCTATGCGATTGCGCCCGCGATAGCCGGCATTCTCTGGGCCTTCCTGTTTAATCCCGCGGTTGGGCCACTTGCCCAGATGCTGCATGCGCTCGGAATCGGCTGGGATCCGAACCTCAATCCTAACCATGCGCTGATCCTGGTAACGCTGGCCGCTTCGTGGAAGCACATTTGCTACGACTACATCTTCCTGGTGGTGGGACTGCTCGCCGTGCCGGTATCGCTGATGGAGGCCGCTGCGGTCGACGGCGCCGGCCCGATCCGGCGCTTCGTCTCGATCGGCCTGCCCATGCTGGGGCCGACCGTGTTCTTCCTCGCCGTAATGAACTTCATCTACGGCTTCTTCGAGACGTTTGCGATCATCGACGCCGTCACCAAGGGAGGGCCGGCCGGCGCCACGAACATCCTCGTCTACAAGGTCTATGTCGACGGCTTCGTCAATCTCGACCTCGGCTCCTCCGCCGCGCAGTCGGTGCTGTTGATGAGCTTCGCGCTGCTGTGCACGCTGCTGCAGTTCCGCTATTTCGACCGCAAGGTTAATTACGGAGTTTGAGATGGTCGAGCGCGCCCCCGTTCTCACCTTCGCCTGCCACGCGATTCTGATTGTGGGGGCGTTGATCGTGTGCGTGCCGCTCTATTTTGCCTTTGTCGCCGGTTCGCTCACCATCGGCGACGTGCAGAAGGTGCCCTTGCCATGGCTCCCGGGCGATCAGTTCGTCCCCAATTTGCAGGCGGCCTGGGCGAAAGCGAATTTTGGCCGGACCTTTGTCAATTCAACCGTAGTGGCGGTGGGCATTACCGCCGGCAAGATCATCGTATCGCTGCTCTCGGCCTTCGCGATCACCTATTTCCGTTTTCGCTACCGGATGCTGGCATTCTGGCTGATCTTCGTCTCGCTGATGCTGCCCATCGAGGTGCGGATCGTGCCGACCTTCGAGGCGGTCGCGAATGCCGCGTTGCCGCTGCAATGGCTGGCCGACACGCTGCACGTGGCGGCTCTTCTCGGCTGGATCAGCGGTAATCGCATCGACATCGCGCTGGAATGGAACATGGTCAACACCTATCCCGGGCTGATCTTGCCGCTGATGGCATCCGCCACCGCGACTTTCCTGTTTCGCCAGTTTTTTCTGACCGTGCCCGACGAACTTTGCGAAGCGGCGCGGCTCGACGGTGCGTCACCGCTGCGCTTCTTCTGGAGCATCCTGCTGCCGCTGTCGGTGCCGAACATGGTCGCGCTTGCGATCATCCTGTTCCTGTTCGGCTGGAACCAGTATCTTTGGCCGCTGCTCTTC
This sequence comes from Bradyrhizobium ferriligni, assembly GCF_056837965.1. NCBI lineage: Bacteria > Pseudomonadati > Pseudomonadota > Alphaproteobacteria > Hyphomicrobiales > Nitrobacteraceae > Bradyrhizobium > Bradyrhizobium ferriligni. The sequence continues at coordinate 54,178 of NZ_JBXEJO010000038.1, read as the reverse complement.
ACAACGGACAAGGACATGGCAACAGCCGTCATTGCCCTAAAGAACCTGATCCCGCGCGCGGACGCAGAGCCGGCCTGGAACGTCGCCATGAGCGGTGCGCTGCTAACCATGCTGCCGCCGACCCTGGTGATCCTGCTGCTGCAGCGCTGGTTCCTGAAAGGGCTCGTCGACAGCAGCAAGTGAGGGTTGAAAATGGTTTTCATCGCCGGACATCGTGGTGCGCGCGACCTTTGGCCTGAGAACAGCATTCTCGGCTTCCGGAATTTATGTGGGCTCGGCGTCGACGCGGTCGAGTTTGATGTCCACCAAAGCGCCGACGGCGGCATCGTGGTGATCCACGATCCCTTGCTCGACCGCACTACGCATGACAGCGGTCCGGTTGGCGAGCAAAGCCTGAACCGCCTGACATCGACACGACTCCGCGACGCCGGCGATGAATGCATTCCGACGCTCTCGTCAGTGCTCGATGTGTTCAACGACACCGCGCTCGAGCTGCATGTTGAGATCAAGACCGATGCGTTAGGTAATACCTATCAAGGCTTGGAGGCAAGGTTGATCGAGGAGATCAGGCGGCGCGGGCTGGAGCGGCGGGCGATTCTCACCTGTTTCGTCCCTGAGGTGATCGAGACCGTGCGCAAGCTCGCGCCCGACGCCCGCGTGCTGACCTCGCTCGATCGTCGCTCGGCGGAGATGATGGGCGGAATCAGGCCGGCGCTGGAACGGCTGGCCGGAATTCGTGATTGTGTCGTAGCGATCGAGAAGACGCTGCTGGCGCCGGTGTTGCCGCTGGCGCTCGGTATCCTCGGTACGGCGCGGCTCGGCGCTTGGGTTGCCAACACGCCGGAGGACATCAAATATTGGCTGGCTCAGCCGGTGCGGCAGATCACGACCGACCGGCCTGACCTCGCGGTTGACATTAGGCGCAAGCGCAGCTCGATCCCGGCAGCGTCATGACCGCGGGGATTTCGAGACGGCGTTTCTTGAGGGCGGCGATGGCGAGCGCCACGCTCGCTGCTCCTTTTGGCATCGTGCGCGGAGCGCCGGTTAATTTCGGTGCCGATCCATATACGCTCGGCATCGCCTCCGGCTGTCCACGCGCGGACAGCGTCATCCTGTGGACCCGTCTCGCGCCATCGCCACTCGAAGATGGCGGCATGCCGCAGACGCCGGTCGACGTCGAATGGCAGGTTGCAGAGGATGAAAAGTTTGCGCGTATCGCTGCGCGTGGCACTGAGCGCGCGATGGCCGATCTAGCGCATTCCGTGCATGTGGAGGCGAGGGGGCTGCAGCCTGATCGCATCTACTGGTACCGCTTCCGCGCGGGTAGCGCGGTCAGCCCGGTTGGGCGGACCCGCACTGCGCCGGGGGGCCCCAAGCCGCGCGTTCGGTTCGCTTTCGCATCCTGTCAGCAATATGAGCAGGGATTCTTCAGCGCCTATCGTGACATGGCCGCGCGCGACCTGGATGTGGTCGTGCATCTCGGCGACTACATTTACGAGCGATCCTGGGGATCGCACCATGTGCGCCAGCACGGTGTCGGGATCCCGACGACGCTCGCCGAGTACCGGAACCGCTACGCACTTTATAAGAGGGATGCCGACTTGCAAGCCGCGCACGCTGCCTTTCCGTGGCTTTCGATCTGGGACGATCACGAGGTCACCGACGATTACGCCAATGACCGCTCCTACACGATACGCGACTCCGTCCAGTTCCTGAAGATCCGGGCCGCCGCCTACCAAGCCTATTACGAACACATGCCGCTGCCGGCGTCGGCCCGACCACGCGGGCCGGATGCAACGATCTACGAGCATTATCGGTTCGGCGATGTGATGGACGTGCTGCTGCTCGATGACCGGCAATATCGCTCGGCTTCGGCTTGCGTGAACGGCGGGCGGCCGACCTGGATCGTTCCATGTGCGGAGCGGATCGAGGAGGCTCGGACGATGCTGGGTCGCGCACAGGAACGATGGTTGGACGAAAGTCTCGGCAAATGTCACGCACGCTGGACGATCGTCGCGCAGCAGACCTTGATGGTGGAGGATCGGCGCGGCGCCGACGACGGCGATCATTACTGGATGGACGGTTGGGACGGCTATCCCAACGCGCGCCGGCGGCTGCTCGATGCTCTCGTCGTGCATCGGACGCGGAATCCGGTCGTAATCGGGGGCGATCGCCACGCCTTCTTTGCCGGCACCCTAAAGCGCGATTTCACCGAGCCGGACGAGGCTGCCATCGCGACGGAATTCGTGGGTACGTCAATTACATCGGACGGTCCGAGCGAGACCGCGACGCGCAAGGCGATCGCTGACAATCCGCATCTGACTTTCGCGCGCGGTGACAAGCGTGGCTTTGCCACTGTCGAGCTTGATGCGAAGACCTGTACGGTCGGGTTTGAGGTCGTCGACGACGTCAAGGAGATCAATAGCAACGTGCGGCGGCTTGCGACCTTCGTGGTGGAGGACGCGGTACGGGGACCGAAGTTGATCTGATATCGGGATTCGACGATGGGCAGAGGGTTGCGACAAGTGGTCATATCCATGACGAGCTTTTGACAGTTCTCCAGGAGATTGCGCTTTGAGTGACCAGATTAGCCTGCGTATTGCTTGGCTTTACTACATGGAAAATTTGACTCAGGCCGAGATTGGCGAGCGGCTAGGGCTGACGCGAGCGCGCGTCAACCGCACGTTGGCGGAGGCGCGGCAGAGCGGCCTTGTCAGCATTCGGCTGAATTCCCAGTTTGCTAGTTGCACCGACTTGGAGCACCGGCTGCGCGAGCGGTGCGGGCTGGACGACGCGGTGGTGATCCCGAGCCCGGAAAACCCTGAACTGGTGGCAAGCCTGATTGGAATGGCGGCCGGAGCCTATTTATCGAAATTTCTGGATGAGAAGCATCCGCGAACGATCGGCATCGGATGGGGCGCGACCCTGCGCGAAACGATCCGTCATGTAACGCCGGCAGAGCACCCGGATCTCTGGGTCGTCTCGATGATGGGAGGTCTCTCGCGCGGACTCGAGCTCAATACTTTCGAGATCGCGGGTGAGTTGGCGCGCAGGCTTCATGCCAAATGCAGTTATCTTGCCGCCCCGATCTACGCCAGCAGCAGACGCTCACGCGACACGTTCATGGCGCAAGAAGTCTATGCGGAGGTTCTGGAGCGAGTGGGGCGGCTCGATCTGGCGCTGCTTAGCCTGGGCGATCTCTCGCCGCGCTCTCTGTTGGTACGGCATGGCCTGCCGCCCGATGTCGGCATCGAGGATTTGCGTGCCGCCGGGGCGGTCGGCGACGTGCTGGGGCAGTATCTCGATCAATCCGGCCGGCAGATCAACCACGGCATAAATGCGCGCGCGATCGCCCTTCCGATCGAAAAGCTCGCGAAGACGCCAAGCGTCATGTTGATCGCGGGAGGCACCAACAAGGCGCCCGTGATTGCAGCTGCACTGCTGGGGCGGATCGGCAAGGTGTTGGTCACGGACGAGAAGGCGGCGGCTGGAGCGCTCAAACTGATCGGTAATCGACGATGAGTGTCCCGTCGGGTTGAACGTAGGGACCCGTGGAGTGAAGGTGATCGTTATGGATCCAGGGGACGCGAGCGGCGGTAGCACCGCCATCGATCGACGGGCCGCAATGGCCGGATCAGCATTCGGCTCGGGGCGGGGCGATGGTACGGCCGTAGCGCGAATCTTAGGGATCGAAGTGACAGAGCATTTGTAAAATATAAAATACATATGTACTTGTACAACTCTCAAGGGCGATACCTGGCACAAGCATGAACGAGGGCTTTGAATATGCGCGCGGCCGTTCTCCATGATATTCGCGACATTCGCGTTACCGACATCGCGATGCCAGCACCGGGGGCGAACGAAGTCGTGGTGCGGGTCAAGGCTGTGGGCATCTGCGGTAGCGATTTGCATTCGTATCTGGAGGGCGGAACGACCGGACCGACCCGGATAAAGCCGTTCGTGCTCGGTCATGAATTTTCAGGCACGTTGACCCCCGAGAGCGCACGACGGGTTGGATTGCCGGCGGAAACGTTGGTGGCCGTTGATCCTTCAATTTCCTGCGGTCGCTGCGAATGGTGCCATCGGGGCCATACGAACCTGTGTCCAAACGTACGCTTTCTCGGTTATGCCCCGAACAATGGTGCGATGGCCGAGTTCATCTGTGTACCGACATCTGCCGTGCATGTCGTGCCTGACAGCCTCGATCCTGCTGCCGCTGCCATCCTTGAAACGCTCGGGGTCGCGATCCACGCTATGGACCTCGCGCGTCCACGATTGATGGAAACCGTGTCGGTGCTTGGTTGCGGTCCGGTAGGACTGTTGGTGATTCAATTGGCGCGGTTGGCTGGCGCCGGGAAGATCGTCGCGGTCGATCCGGTAAAGGAACGGACGGAATTGGCCTGCGAGCTGGGTGCCGAGGTTGCATGCGCTAGCTGCGATGAAGTTGCAAGCTATACAGACGGCCGCGGTGCTGACCTCGTAATCGAGGCGACAGACTCTTCACACGGTTTCGAGCATGCCGCTCGTAGCGCCCGCATTGGTGGCCGGCTCGTGATCGTCGGAATCCCGGAGAACAATCAATATGTGTTGAGCGGCGCAGAATCGCGTCGCAAAGGCCTTTCGATCAAGTTCTCGCGCCGAATGCCGGAAGTCTATCCACGCGCCATTGGCCTGGCACGGAGCGGTCGCATCAAACTCGCGCCACTTGCAACACATCGATTTTCGCTGGATCAGACTGCCGCGGCGTTCGAACAGCAGTCCGCGCGTCGCGACGGCATCATCAAGGCGATAATATATCCATAGAACTAGATCGAGGAAGCGTGAGTTCACCTAATGACCAAGACACTTATCTTCGATTTTGACGGAGTTGTCGCGGACAGTTGGGCGCGCCGACGACAGTCGGGGATTCCTATCGCCACTATCTGGGTAAGCGGTTCAACGAAATTGTCGTCGAGATCGAGAGGACGGTCGGAAGAGCTCTGCCCTCATGATTAGGCGATGACTTCGAAGCCAGAACGTTGGATCGCTTCAGGCAGACGTTCATGCCGATAGAGCGTGGAAGAAGGTTAAGGCAAGCCATCAACCATCCAGCCTGCTGTCCTGGCGGCTGCTCGTTCCCGCACGTCATCGATTTGGAACGACCAATGCAACTTCAATCCCTTGCAACGTCATTCTGTCGTTAGTGAGAGGCAACCCTAACGCAAACGTCGGCGGCATCTTCGCCTATGCAGAGCGACTGCGATTCTTCGAGCCGGATTTCGACCCAGTCGAGCGATATCGCAACGTGTCGACCAGCAACTTGAACGCCGGAGAATTGTGGTGCCGGCTCGGATAGTAGAGGTGGTATCCAGGCAGAGGAGGGGTCCATTTATCGAGCACCCTCTTTAATCTCTTGCCCGAGATGTGCTGGTCGACCTGATCCAGGGGCAGGTAGGCAAGACCTAATCCGTCGAGCGTCGTGTCGAGGATGAGGTCGATAGTGTTGAAGACGAGCGGACCTTCGACCTGAACTCTGATCTCGCGCCCGTTCTGAATAAGCCGCCATCCGTTCAGCGCTCCCGACGTCGGAAGCCTCAGATTGATGCAGCGATGTTTGATGAGCTGTTGCGGATCGCGAGGCGCGGGATGTCGCTCGAAGTACTCGGGAGATCCGACGATTGCCATTGGAATATCCGGCGCAATTCGGACCGCGATCATGTCCTTGGCCACCTGCTCGCCTAGCCGCACCCCGGCATCGAATCGGTCCGCGACCACATCGGCGAGACCGTAGTCGACGATGATCTCCACGGTGATGTCTGGATGGCTGGGCAGAAGTTTTGCGAGCGCCGGGCACAGGACCGTCTTGGCAGCGTGCTCGACTGTCGTGATCCGGATCGTGCCGGCAGGTTTGTCCCGAAACTCGCTGAGAGCGTCGATGCTCTGATCCAGCTGGTACAGCATCGGCGAGAGCGTCTGTACAAGTCGCTCGCCTGCCTGGGTCGGCGCCACGCTGCGCGTCGTTCGTGTCAGGAGCCGAATGCCTAGACGCGCTTCAAGTCGGCGAACGATCTGGCTGAGAGCAGACTGGGACAGGCCGAGCTTTGCCGCCGCCCGGGTGAAGTTCCGCTCCTCGGCCACCACCACGAAGGCAGTCATATCGGCCATTTCCTCGCGCCGCATTTATCACTCCACTTCTAGGTTCAAGCACTTTTAAGCATCTAATCGATGTGACGTCGACGGCGTATCTTCGTTTGCAACGGTAGCCCTCGCTAAAGGGGGCTCGGTTTCGCGAAGGAGACAGAGAATGAGCAAGGTCAGTTTCGTCAATTCGAACAACAAGACGATCACCATGTCGGCGGTGATCAACTTCCCCCGAGGTTTCGATGAGAAACGCAAATATCCCGCGCTCGTCGTGTCGCACCCGGGGGGCGGCGTGAAGGAACAGACCGCCGGCACCTACGCCAAGAAGCTGGCCGAACATGGCTTCGTGACCATCGCCTACGACGCGTCCTACCAGGGTGAGAGCGGTGGCGAACCACGCCAGCTGGAGAACCCGTCCATTCGTACGGAAGACATCAGCGCGGTGATCGACCACCTGATTACCCTGCCGTATGTCGACAAGGAGCGGGTCGGTGCCATGGGCATCTGCGCTGGAGCCGGGTACACAGCCAATGCCGCTATCAACGATCCCCGCATCAAGGCCGTCGGGACGGTAAGCGCGGTCAACATCGGTCAGATGTTCCGGAACGGTTTTACGGGCGAGATCAAGTCTCCGGATGCCATGCCGGTGCTTCTGGGCGGTTCGTCCGCAAGGACAGCCGAGGCCGGCGGGGCGGAAATCACCAGGATGCCGCTGGCGCCGATGAAGAAGGAGGACGCTCCAAACGCCGATCTTGAGGAGGCCTGGGAGTACTATCACACGCCCCGTGCAGAATACCCGACCGCGCCCGGGTGGGCGACCGCGCGCAGCCTGACGCAGATCATCCCCTACGACGCCTACAACATGGCCGAGGTGTTCCTGGTTCAACCGCTGCAGATCGTCGTCGGAAGCGACGCCGGCAGCAAGTGGATGAGCGACGATCTTCTCAGGCGTGCCGCCAGCAAGGACAAGAAGATGCACGTCGTGCAGGGTTCGAACCACATGAAGCTCTACGACGTCCCGAAATACGTCGACGAGGCCGTGTCGGTGCTGGCGCCGTTCTTCGACAGGATCCTTGAACCTTCGAAGACCGCGAAAGCCGCCTGACAAGTACGAGTTGGCCCGCTCGACGCCGTCGAGCGGGGCCACGATCCATTGCACTGGAAGGAGCGCAGCATGGAAACCGTCAAGATCCAGAATCCGGACATGGCCTGGCAAATCGCAGCCGACATCCTTTTCCCTCCGGATTTCGACAGATCGAAGAAGTATCCGACGATCGTCAGCGTCCATCCGTTCGGAAGCTGCAAGGAGCAGACATCCGGCAACGTCTACGGCGCGGCGCTTGCCAAGGAGGGTTTCGTCGTCATCGCATACGACGCGAGTTTCCAGGGGGAATCGGGCGGTCAGCCGCGCTGGATCGAAGATCCGACCCAGCGCGTGGAGGATATCAGCCATGTCATCGATTACGCGGTCACTTTGCCCTACGTCGACTCGGACAACGTCGGCGTTCTCGGGGTATGCGGCGGCGGAGGGTACGCGCTGAATGCGACGTTGACGGAGAAGCGCATCAAGGCCGTCGTCAGCATCACCGGCGTGAACATCGGTCGGTTGTTCCGGGAAGGATTCAGCAACTACGATCCGCTTGGCGCGCTCGAGGCAATGGCAGCGCAGCGTACCAAGGAAGCACGCGGCGGCGAGCTTCAGATCAACGAATTGCTCCCTGCCGATCCGGATGCTGCCCGGAAGAATGGCATGACCGAGATCGATGTCTTTGAAGCCACTGAATATTACAAGACTACACGCGGCCAAAAGCCCGGCGGCGCTACCCGGATGCTGTTCTCGCATGCCCAGAACACGCTGGGCTGGGACGCCTTCGCCTTCGCAGAGATGCTGATGACGCAGCCGATGATGGTCGTGATCGGCAAGAAGGTCGGGGCCTTCGGCGCGTACCGCGACGGCATGGAGATCTACGGGCGTTCGACGGCTTCGAAGGACCGGCAACTGGTCGAGTTGGATGGCTGGTCCCACTACGATCTCTACGACAAGCCAGAGCCAGTGGCAAAAGCGCTCGCCAAGCTCGTTCCGTTCTTCAATCAGCATCTCAGCAGCCGGCAGGCTGCGAGTTAGGCAGCCTGATCAGGCCCTACGCCAGAGCAGGCGGAGCATCGACAAGCCAATCGAGAAAGGTTCGGGACAATCGCTCTATGCGCGGTGCGCAGCACGGGCCATGACCCGTGCCAAAAGTCCTCGGGTGGTGCAAGCGCGTTCATTGAACCTATTCAGGAGTCAACGTCAGCTCCTGTCTTGCTCGATCTCGCAGGTACACGCGCTGCACTTTGCCTGAGGCGGTCATCGGCAGTGCATCGACCGGCACGATGTAGTGCGGAATTTTGAAGCTGGCGATCTTGCCTTTGCATCGGGCCTTCACATCCTCGAGCGAGCATTCCATGCCCGGCTTGGGCACAACGTAGGCGCAGGGAACCTCCATCAGCCGCGGATGAGGGACGCCGACCACGGCGACCTGCTCGATCGAGGGCACCAGCGCCATGAGCTCGGTCTCCAGCGCGGCGGGCGAGACATTCTCGCCACCTACCTTCAGCATCTCCTTGTAGCGCCCGAGGAACTGGAGGAAACCGTCAGGCCGCTTGAAACCGCGGTCGCCGGTGAGCAACCATCCATCGCGGTTGATCGTCGCAGCGGTCGCTTGCGGATCGCGGAAATAGCCGCGCATGACCGTATAGCCGCGTACGGCGATCTCTCCTTCGACGCCGTCAGGCCGCTCGTCGCCGGTTGCGGGATCGAGGATTCTGAATTCCAGGCCGGGCAGGGGGCGACCGGACGTCGTGCAGCGCTGTTCCTCGGTGTCGTCGAGTGAGCTCAAGAACACGTAGCATCCGGCTTCCGACATGCCCCAACCGGATGCGGTCGGGCACATCGCTTTCTGAACTTGCGCGGCGACGGCATTGGAGTTCTCCATGCCCGCCGGTAGCGAACCAAAGCGCAGGCTGGAGAGATCGGCCTTCAAATGCTCCTGCGCGCGCATGATATCAGCATAGTGCGTCTCGAAACCATGCAGGCCCGTGATGCGCTCACGCGCGATCAGCCGCACCGCCATCTCGGCGTTCCAGGTGTCCATCATCACCTGATGCGCGCCGGCATACATGCAGCCGAACACCGTCTCGGACATGCCGTAGAGGTGGAACATCGGCAGGAAGTTGAGGACGGCGTTGCCTTCCCCGAGCGGCCAGATGTCGTAACGCGCGCAAATGCTTTGCAGCAGGGTGTGATCGTGCATCACGCCCTTCGGGTTGCCCGTGGTGCCGGAAGTAAAGACGATCAGTGCGATATCGTCGACCTTCACATCGGCTGCGGCCTTCTCGAGCTCCTCGGCCGGCACCCGTTCGGCATCGTTCAGGAAGCGCGCCCAGGACAGCGGTCCGCCTTCGGGCGTGTCGCTCATGATGACGATGTCGCACAAGTGCGGGAAGGCCTCGGAACGAGCGAATTGCTTGCCGTCGAACCCGGGAAGCACGTCCTTCAGGATGTTGACGTATCCGACGGGACCAGAGCGCTCGACGACGAACAGCAATTTGCACTCGGCCAGACGGAGCGCATAGGCGACGTCGTGTTCGCGGTAGCGCGTGTTCATCGTGGCTGCGATGGCGCCGATCCGCAGGGTCGCATACAGCGCGATCGTGAACTCGATCCGGTTCGTCACCCACAGACCGACGACGTCTCCCTTGCTCACACCGCGCGCCAGCAGCGCGCGCGCTGCGCGGTCGATCTCGGCGTTGAGGTCGCTGAAACTCAGTCGGGTGTCCCGGAACGTGATCGCGGTCCCGTTGCTCCAGCGTCCGGCCGCAATGCGGGGCAGGTCGCCAAATCTCGGTGCTGTTGCGGACATGTGCTTCGCTCCCTCGATAAACTCGCTGGTCATTGCCTGGTGATTGGCTCCCGTCACCAAGATCCATCGCGATCGCCCGGTCCAAAGTCGACGAGGCAAATACCATTGAGTTGCATATTTATACCGTACAGTATATCTTGCCAGCTCGCCCTAGGCAAGCGTCCGCTTCCGGGGCCGGACGCGCGGGGGACCGATTTACAGGCCCGATCGGACGCCGAAACCTGCGCGAGTAACCAAAGAGGTGGTGATGAACGCATTGAACAAGAGCGAAGCCGTGTCCGTGAGTGAGGAAGCGGCCCTGGAACAACTGCTGCGCCGGCGTCATTCCTGCCGCGGTTTTCTTGCGACGCCCGTGCCGGAGTCCGTGATCGAACGGATCATCGAGATCGCGCAGCGCACGGCCTCATGGTGCAATGCCCAGCCCTGGCAGGTCGACATCACCCGCGGCGAGGGCACCGAATCTTTTCGCAGGCTGATGTTGGCCCATGTCGAGGATCAACCGGTCACGGACTTCGCGTGGCCCAAGGCCTATCAGGGCATCTATGGCGATCGCCGCCGCGCCTGCGGGTTTGCGCTCTATGAGAGCGTCGGCGTGGCGCGCGGCGACAAGGAAGGATACCGGCGGCAGATGACCGAGAACTACCGCCTGTTCGGTGCGCCGCACGTCGCCATCATCTCGTCGGACGACGGGCTCTCCACCTATGGCGCGATCGACTGCGGCGGCTTCGTCGCCAATTTCCTGAATGCCGCGACCGCGCTTGGCGTCGCAACAATCCCCCAAGCGGCGTTGACGGTGAGGTCCGATCTCGTCCGCGCGCATTTTGGTCTGCCGGCGAACCGGCGTGTCGTGTGCGCGATCTCGTTTGGCTACGCCGATCCGAGCCATCCGGCCAACGGCTTCAGGACCGATCGCGCATTGCCGTCGGAGGTCATCAGGTTCCATGAAGGCGCTTGACCGACAGGAATGCTCCTGTCGAGACGGAAGCACGAGGAGGCTGAAATGGCGGATGGACAATACAAGGCAAAGCTGCAGGACATCAGGGCCAATGCGGCGCGGCTCTACAAGGCCGCGCCTGAGCCGATGAAGGCGTTTCAGTCGCTTGTCAATGCCACCTTGAAGGACGGAGCGCTGTCTGTCCGGCACAAGGAGCTCGTCGCGCTCGCCATCGCGATTGCGACCCGCTGCGAGGGCTGCATCGTCCATCACGTCGACGCCGCACGGCGTCATGGTGCCACTCGCGAGGAAGTCGCTGAAACCATAGCGGTCGCGGTCGAGATGGGTGGTGGTCCTGCGACGGTCTATGGCGCCACGGCACTTGCCGCATTCGACGAATTCGCCGCGTAGGCGAGGCGCTCCGCGGCGTGCTCGCGGGACATCTGGAGAGAAGAGCATATGGGAGCCAATCCAGTACTTCACCATCGTCCGCGCGATTGGATGCACCAGTCGCGTCTCGCTGGGCTCGTCGCGCTCGTCGTCGGCGGCGGGAGCGGCATCGGCGAAGAGACGGCGCGTGTCATCGCCGCCAATGGCGGCAAGGTCGTCGTGGCCGACATCCGCAAGGCGGCCGCAGACGATGTGGCGGCGGCGATCGTCGCGGCCGGAGGGACCGCAATCTCGGGCACGATGGACGTCGCGAGCCAGGCCGACATTGACGCTGTGGTCGTAAAGGCCGTTGAGACCTACGGCCAACTCGATATTGTCGTCAATGCAGCAGCCGTGGTGAAGGCCGCGCCGCTGGAGAGCTGCGATCTTGCGGACTGGAAGCTGTCGTTCCGTGTCAATGTGGAAGGAGCGATCATGCTGGCACGAAGCTGCCTGCCGCACCTGCGCGAGAGCGCGCATGCCTCGATCGTCCACGTCGCGTCGCTTGCTGGTATCGGTGCCTATCCCAATGGCGGCGCCTACGGCGTCACCAAGGCGGCCCTTATCGCTCTGACCAAGACGATGGCAATGGAGTGGGTCAAGCACGGCATCCGCGTGAATGTCGTGAGCCCCGGCACCGTCGAGACGCCGTTGATGCGGGCCGTGCTGAGCAAGGACGACATCGAGCAGCGCGCGGCCCGCATTCCGATGCGCCGGCTCGGACAGCCGTCGGAGCTTGCGGATACGATCGCCTTTCTCGCCTCGCCGATGGCGTCCTTCGTGACCGGCCAGAACCTCAATTGCGACGGCGGTCTCTCTCAGGCGCTGATGGTGCAGAGCTTCAACGCGGACCTGTGACGCAATCGCGCGTCACCGGAGGGCGCCGCGGCTGCGCATCCCGTCGATATCGCCGGACGCATAGCCCAGCTCGGCAAGAATCTCGTCGCCACTCGCGCCCGCCGCGAGCGGCGGGCGAACGGGAGGCGCCGGCGTGCGCGCGAACCGCGGCGCGGGCGCGGCCTGCAACACGTCGCTTTCGCCGCGGAATACGGTGCCGCGGTCCTTCAAGTGCGGGTGGTGCTCGGACTCGGCGATCGTCAGGACCGACGAGACGCAGGCGTCCGAGCCATCGAAGATTCGAGCCCATTCGTCGCGGGACTTCTCCTTGAAGGCGCGCGCGAAGCGGAGGGTTTGTTCGCTCCATTGGCTGCGATCATTCTGGGCCTTGAGCGGCTCCTCGGCCAATCCGAGCCTGGCGCAGAATTCAGCGTAGAACTGCGGCTCGATCGGACCGACCGCCATGGCCTTGCCGTCCGCGGTCTCGTAGCAGCGATAGAACGGCGCGCCGCCGTCGAGCAAATTGGCCTCGCGCTGCTCCGACCAGTCGCGTCGCGCGTGGAACATGTAGAACACCGACATCATCGCCGCGACACCGTCCACCATGGCGGCGTCGACGACCTGTCCGCGATCGGAGCGTTGACGTTCCACCAGCGCGGCGAGAATGCCGAAGATCAGGAACATGGTGCCGCCGCCATAGTCGCCGACAAAGTTGAGCGGCGGTACCGGAGGCGCGCCACGCTGGCCGATCGAGTTCAGGCTGCCCGACAGCGAGATGTAGTTGATGTCGTGCCCCGCCATCGACGCCCACGGACCGGCCTGGCCCCAGCCGGTCATGCGCGCATAGACCAGTCGCGGATTGGCCGCGCACATCTCGGCGGGCCCAAGGCCGAGACGCTCCATCACGCCGGGACGAAAGCCCTCGATGACGACGTCCGCACGCGCGATCAGGCGCTTGCATGCCTCGGTCGCCTCGGCCTGCTTCAGATCCAATGCAATCGACCGTTTGTTGCGGCGGTTGATGTCGGTCGGGTCGGCTTTGCCCGCCGCGCGATCGACAGAGATCACGTCGGCACCGAGATCGGCGAGCAATTGTCCGGCCAGCGGGGCCGGCCCGAGGCCGGCCATCTCGACAATATGAATGCCCGCGAGCGGGCCGGCGGTTGCCATGATGTATCCTTCCGACGTGTCGTGCGTTGAGGTTGGTGCGGTCACGCCAGCCGGCAGACCGGGCGTCCGGCGTCGACGCTCCACGCGAGGTCGCCGCGCCGGATCAGACGGTTCACATGCGCCAGGGTCTCGGTGAAGGCGAAGCTCATCTCATGTGCAGTGAGATTGCGTGAATGGAACAGCGCCGGGACAAGCTCGTCGACCGATTTCGGTCCCTCGCGGCAGGCCTCGATGGCCTGGCGGCAACGCTCCTCGTGATGGGCAAGGATTTCGGCGCAGCGCTGATGCAGGCCTTGGAACGGTCGCCGATGGCCCGGCAAGACGAGTACGTCATCGGGAATTTCCGAGGTCATGCCGCGCAGCGTGCGCATGTAGTGGCCGAGCGGATCGCCGGTCGGCTCCTCCGCCCACACGCTGATATTGGGTGTGATCTTCTCGAGCACCTGATCGGCGGCGAGCAGCAGCGCCTCCTCGGGGCAGTAGAGCAGGATCTGCTCAGGTGCATGCCCGTCGGCGCTGAGCACGCGGAAGCGACGGGGCCCGACGTTCAGCGTGTCTCCCATCAAAAGCCGGTAGAATGTCTCGGGAAGTGGGGTCACTTCGCGTAGATAATCCAGGCCGTGGGTGGCGACAATCGACGCTGTGTCCGGCGTCATGCCGTAGCGCAGGTAGAATGACCGATTCTGCTCTGACGCCGTCGAATGCGGGTCGAGCGATAGCATCTTGCACGCGGCATAGGTGGAGTAGCTGGTGAGCAGTGGGACGTTGAAGCGTGCGCAAAGCCAGCCGGCCAATCCGATGTGATCGGGGTGGAAGTGAGAGACGATAATTCGCGTGATGCGCACGCCCGCGAGAGGGCCGGCGAACAGCCGGTCCCAGACCGCCTGCGCTTCCGCGGTGCGGATGCCGGTGTCGAAAATCGCCCAGCCGCCTTCATCCTCGAGCAGGTAGATATTCACGTGGTCGAGGCGATAGGGCAGCGGGATCCGTAGCCAGCGCAACCCGGGCGCGATCTCGAATACCTCGCCGTAGGCGGGCGGGGTTTCGAACGGGAACGTCAGCTGGCGTGGCTGGTCGGGGCGTGTGTGCAATGTCATGATCGTTTCTCGTTTTCACCAGCTCGTCGCATAGCCCGCCGCGTCTGCGTTGGTCAGCGCAAGCCGAGGCCGCGCGCGATGATGCCGCGGAGGATTTCGCGCGTGCCGCCGCGCAGCGAGAAGGACGGCGCGGCGAGCACGATGTAGTGCAGGGTACGTATCAGTTCCCTTGTGTGCTCCGCGTCGGGCTCGATCTCGACCAGGCTCCGCACCACGTCCGGCATCTCCTGCTCGACCAGCGCGCCGAGATCCTTGACGACGGCAGCCTCGAGCGCCGGGTTCTCGCCGTTCTGCAGCAGCCATGCGACGCCGCGGGACAGTTGGCGCAGCACGACGAAGTGCGAGATCAGCCGGCCGACGGCCACCGTCGCATGCTCCGACGGATTGCGCTGGAGCACGCGGATCAATTCAGCGAACAGCACGAAGGAGGAGAGGAAGCGCTCGGGACCGGACCGCTCATAGGCGAGCTCGCTGGTCACCTGGTGCCAGCCATTGCCCTCCTCGCCGATCAGCGCGGAAGCGGGCACGAAGACGTTTTCGAACACGACCTCGTTGAAATGCTTCGCTCCGGACAGGTCGGCGATCGGGCGGATCGTGATCCCCGGCAGCGTCAGGTCGACCAGCAACTGGCTCGTCCCCTTGTGACGGTCGGCCGGGCCGCCGCTGGTCCGGCAGAACAGCAGCATGACATGTGCGCGGTGGCCGTAGGTGGTCCACAGCTTGGTGCCGTTGACGCGGAATCCGCCATCGACGGGCTCGGCGCGGGTGCGAACCGCGGCGAGGTCGGAGCCGGAGTCCGGTTCGCTCATGCCGATGCAGCAGAAGAGCTCACCGGCCGCGATCTTCGGCAGCACACTGCGGCGCTGCTCCTCGGTGCCGAAACGCAGCAGCAGCGGTCCGCTTTGCCGGTCGGCGATCCAGTGCGCCGCGACCGGTGCGCCGGCCGCCAGCATTTCCTCAAGCACGACGTAGCGTTCGAGGCTGCTCCGCTCATGGCCACCATATTGCCTGGGCCAGGTCATTCCGATCCAGCCGCGCTCGCCCATCCGGCGTGAGAAATTGGCGTCGAAGCCGCTCCAGGACGCGGCCCGCACATGCGCAGGCACATGGCGAAGCTCCTTGGCAAGGAAGGCGCGGACTTCGCCGCGCAGCTTCTCGGCTTCAGGCAGCAGCGGCGCGTTGGGGAAGGTGAAATACGTCATGATGCCTCCTGCGGCGCGCCGAACGAGGTCACGAACGGCCAGAGCCCATCGGCCCCGGCCGCGATCGCCTGTTGCCCCAGAATCGCACTCCAGTGCCGTTCCGAGCCGAACTCGTCCCTCCACGCCCATAGGCGCCGGGTGAAGAAGTGCAGCCGGTGCTCTTCGGTAAAGCCGATCGCGCCGTGCACCTGATGGGCGATGGGCGCAGCGATGCTGACTGCTTCGCCGGCGCGCACTTTGGCTGCGGCAATCGCAGAGATGTCGAGCCTGTCGAACGCGGCGCCGGCAATCGCAGCGGCGGCGCCGCAGGCTGCGACCTGGCCGGCGAGGGTGGCGAGCAATTGCTGGACTGCCTGCTGCTTGCCGATCGGCTTGCCGAACTGCACGCGCTCATTGGCGTAGGTGACGGTCATTTCCAGGACACGCTCCAGCGCGCCCGCCATTTCGGCGACGCGAAGCGCCGCGCCCGCTGCCTTCAGCGTTGCGCAGGTCCAGCGCGAGGGAGCGGGGCGCACAACATCGCCAGACAGTTTGCAATCAACGGTGACGGCATCGGAGGGCAGGCCGGCCAGCGAGCCCTCTTGCGTGACATCCGCGCGCGTCCGCTCCAGCCTGACCACAAACGGCTTGCCGTCATGCTCCACCAACGCGACGATCGGGTCGACATTGCGGGCCCACGGCACGCCGGCCGCGTGGCCGCGGATCCGCCAGCCTAGTCCTTGCCGACCGAGCGCGAAGGCGCTCGTCCCGGTGACCGGCGCGATCGTCGCCGGCCCTGGCGCGGCTTCGAAGCCGGCTTCAGTCAGCAGGCGGTTGGCCAGCATCGTCTCGGCGAGCGGGACCGGCGCTGCGTGATATCCGGCGACGCGCAGGAGATCGACTGCCTCGCCTGGACTGACGCCGAAGCCGCCGACCTCCTCGCGGATGAGCGCGAGCGGAAAGCCTGCTTCCGCGACCTGCTGCCAGCACGCTTCCGACCACTGACCGAGCTGGGCCGCCCTGATGTCCCGATCGGGCACCGATGCGAACAGCCGGCCAGCACTTTCGTTGAGGAGCTCACTCGTCTCGCTCCGGTATTGCAAGGTCGCCATATCCAGATCCATTCACGGCCATCGTGCGCCAGGAGGTCGGCGACGACACGGCTCGTCTTGGTGCAGCACCGAACATACTGGCTAGTATATTTATTTGTCCAACGGATATGCTATGAAGAATGGCAGGTCTGCCGGGCGAATGCGGAGTTCCGGCCCGGTGCGATATCTCTCTGCCGCACGCCTGGCCTGGAGGAGGGAGGCGCGAAGCCCCCCGAGAATCACGTATCAATAAGTACCGTCTCGAAGGGCCGACATGAGCGTCAAGCAGCACATCAAGGAATACAAGCGCGAGCTGATCCTGGAAGCCGCGGCCAAGCTCTTCTATGAGAAGGGGTTCCAGAAGACGACGATCGACGACATCGGCGCCGCGCTCGGGGTCACCAAGCCGTTCATCTACACCTATTTCGACAACAAGTACGCGATCCTCGAGCAGTTGTTCGATCAGTCCTATGGCGATCTGTATGTCGACTTGACGCAACTGCTGGGTAACAAGAAGGGCGCTGCCCGGGATCGCCTGCAGCAATTCGTTACCTTGTATGTCGCCAAGAACATCGAATATCAGAAGTTCTCCGCCATCATGCTCGAGGAGGAAAAGAGCCTCAGCCCGAAAAAGGTCGGCGACATCAGACGCAAGCAGCGCGACTTCGACACCAAGCTCGCGCGTCTCATCGAAGAGGGTGTATCCAACGGGGAATTTCACGTCGGCGATCCGATGATCGCTTCGCTCGCGATCAGCGGCATGGTCCGTTGGACGCATCGCTGGTATTCGCCTCAGGGTCGGCTGTCCGCAGCGGAGCTGACAAAGACGATGGGCGACCTTGCGCTGAACCTGGTCGGATGCGCTCCAGCCTGAGCGCACCCGACGCAGGCCCCCTCACTTCTTTGCCTGAGCTTCCTTGATCAGCGGGCATTCGCTCTCCGCGAGAGGGCGGGTCGCGTCTTCGGCGCTGAGCTTCTGGATCGGTTTCAGGATGTCCCAGTCACCGGTCGATTCCTTCGGGGATTTGGCCTGAAACAGATACATCGGGCGCGGCAGGCGGCCGTCCTCACGGACCTTGCCGTTGTCGGTCATGAAGTCGTTGACCGGCAGCTCCCGCATCTTTGCGACGACCTTCTTGGCGTCTGTCGTTCCGGCCGCCTGCACGGCCTTGAGATAGTGCGTGACCGCGCTGTAGACGCCGGCCTGCATGCTGTTCGGCATCTTCCTGGCGACCGCGAAGAAGCGCTTTGAGAAGGCGCGCGTCTTGTCATCCAGATCCCAATAGAACGCTTCGGACGACAGCAGACCCTGTCCGGTCTTCAACCCCAAGGCATGGATGTCGTTCATGAAGGTGATGAACGATGCAAGCTTCTGACCGCTTTCGACGATGCCGAACTCGTGCGCCTGCTTGACGAAGTTGACGAAGTCGGCTCCCGCAAGCGCGAGCAGGATCGCCTTTGCCTTCGATGCCTGTGCCTGAAGAATGAAGGAGCTGTAATCGGCCGTGTTCAAGGGCACGCGGACGGCGCCGACCGGCTTGCCGCCCGCCTCCTCGGCGAAGCGCGAGCCATCGCGCGCCATGGCGGCGGCGAAGGCGTAGTCGACCAGGACCTGGTAGAAGGTGTCAGCACCGGAGCGGATCGTCGCCATACCGACCGTCTTCGCAAGCCCGTAACTGTCATACACCCAGTGGAACGAGGTTGCGGTGCAGGCCTTGCCGCTGAGGTCGGCGGAGCCGGCGCTGGTCACGATATCGATCTTGCCGTTCGCTGCGGCCACGTTGCGAACGGCGAGCGCCACAGCCGTATTGCTGAGGCCGGTGATCATCTCGACGCCGTCGGCCTCGATCCAGCGCTTGGCGATGGCAACGCCCGCATCGGCCTTGTTCATGTGATCGGCCGAGACGATTTCCACCTTGCGGCCCAACACCGGACCGAAATCCTCGACGGCCAGCCGGGCTGCCGCCAGCGAGCCCTGTCCGGACAGATCGGCATAGGGACCCGACATGTCCTCGAGCACGCCGATCTTCAGCGGCGGCTCATTTGACCAGGCGGTGCCTGCGAACAGCGAGATCGAGCACGCCAGCAGCAATTTACCAACGAGGTAGCGCATAAATCCTCCCATTTGTTTGATATACCGATTGGTATTTTTATATTTGATACAGTACCATTTCGGTAAATGCAAACGGAACTAGGTCGCGGGAACGGCATCCGGGAAATCCGCGACCAACAAGCGCGCACGGCCGCCAACGCGACCTTGCTCGGCACGCAGATCAGGTCCACGCTTGACAGATACTGATCAGTATATTTTGATATCATAGAGAATGTCATTCAAATCGCAGTGCCGGAGACGTCAAAAATGACCAGCGCGAGCAACGCTTCGTTCAAGGTGGCTATCGTCGGTGCCGGCGCGTCCGGGATCGCGACGGCGGTGTATCTGCAGCGCGCGGGCATTGCCTTCACGGTGTTCGAGCGCGCCGGCGACGTCGGCGGAACGTGGCGCGACAACACCTATCCTGGCCTGTCCTGCGACATTCCCTCGCACCTCTATCGTTACTCGTTTGCGCCGAACTCCGAATGGAGCCGCGAATATTCGCCGGCCGCGGAGATCCACGCCTATTTCCGGGGCGTGGCGGAGAAGCTCGGGATCATCGACAAGGTCCGCCTCTCCAGCGAGGTCACAAGAGCCGAGTTCGTTGGCGAGGGGCGGTGGCGCATCACGACCACGCAAGGCGATGAAGGCTTGTTCAATGCCGTGATTGCCGCGACCGGCGTGCTGCACAAGCCCGTGTTGCCCGATATCGACGGCCGCGACGGCTTTGCCGGCGCGTCATTCCACAGTTCGCGCTGGAATCACGATGTCACGCTCGGCGGCAAACGTGTCGGTATCATCGGCACTGGCTCGACCGCCACGCAGATCCTGCCTGCGATCGTCGACGAGGTGAAATCGGTGTCGCTGTTTCAGCGGACGCCGCAGTGGATCATCAACGTTCCCAACAACGCGTTCTCCGAGGAGAAGAAGACCGCGTTTCGGAGAGAGCCCCAGAAGATGGCGGATCTCTATGACCATCTGAACAATCTCTTCAACCAGCGCTTCGCCGCCTCGCTGGTCGGCGAGAACGATGACGGTCTCGCCGAAATGGCGCGGGCCTGTCGGCAGAACCTCGAGGACAACGTTCGTGACCCCGAGTTGCGTCGTCGGCTGACGCCGTCCTATCAGGCTGGTTGCAAGCGCCTGATCGTGTCGGACAAGTTCTACCCCGCGATCCAGCGCCCGAATGCGCATCTGATCGACACCAGGATCATGCGGATCGACCCTACAGGGGTTCGGACAAGCGACGGCCTGATGCATGAGCTCGACGTGATCGTCTATGCGACCGGCTTCGATCCGTTTGCATTCTTCCGCCCCGCGGTGATCCTCGGTCGCAATGGCGTCAGCCTCAATGAGCGCTGGAAGGATTCCTGCCAGGCCCATCGCTCGGTGGCGGTGCCGGGCTTCCCGAATCTGTTCTTTATCGGAGGGCCGAACAGTCCGATCGGCAATTTCTCCTTCCTGCGGACTGCCGAAGTCCAGATCGGCTACGTGACCAAGCTCGTGAAGCTGCTCGCCGAGGGCGCCCATCGCGAGGTCGAGCCGACCGAGGAAGCAACCCACGCGTTCAACGCCGAGGTCGAGCAGGCGATCAAGCACACGGTCTGGGTCACCGGGGGATGCACGAGCTGGTACTTCGACAAGCAGGGCAAGGTCGTCTCGTGGCCGTGGTCGTATGGGCGGTTCGAAGCCGATCTGAAGCAGCCCCGCATGGAGGAGTTCAAGGCCGCCTGACGACAAAGGCAAAACGGGAGGACGTCAATGACCGGGGCAATCCCCAAGGAGCGGCACGACGTTGCCGTGGCGAAGGCCGATGCGCGGCGCGTTCCCGAGCGCGACGAAGCGGTGCTGCGCTACGTACTGGAGCGGCGCGCCGCAATGCATCCCGATCGTCCGTTCCTGCGCTTTGCCAACGGCATGGCGACGACCTATGGCGCGTTCTGCAGATCGGTTCAGAGCCTTGCCGCGGGCCTTGCCTTCATCGGCGTGAAGCAGGGCGACACGGTCAATGTCTGGCTGCCGAATACGGTCGATATCGTGCGGGCGTGGTTTGCGATCAACTGGCTCGGCGCGATCTACGTGCCGATCAACACGGCCTATCGCGGCAACCTTCTCTCGCATGTCCTGGTCAATGGCGGGGCGAGGGTGCTGCTGGCGAACACCGGCCTCGTGGACAGGTTGAGGGATATCGACTGCGGCTCGATCGAGACGATCGTCGTCGATGGCGAGCCAGCTGCCGAAATCGAGGGGAAACGGCTGCTTCCGCTCGCCGCGCTCGACCTCGATCCTGCGGACCTGCCGGCGTTGGCAAGGCCGATCGAGCCCTGGGATCCACAATCGATCGTCTACACGTCGGGCACGACGGGCCGGTCGAAGGGCGTGGTCAGCTCCTACGCGCATATGTGGCACATGTGCGGTCCTGCCGCCTATCCGATGCTCGACGAGACCGACAGCGTGCTGTGCTTCCTGCCGTTCTTCCATATCGGCGGCACGCTGCCGGTCTCGGCGATGCTCAATCGCGGCGGCGTGGTGGGGCTGGGCGGCGATTTCACAACCGACCGGTTCTGGCCGACTGTCCATGCGACGCAGGCGACCTACACGATCCTGCTCGGCGTGATGTCGAGCTTCATCGCAAAGCTTCCGCCATCGGATGCCGACC
The DNA here is from genome assembly GCF_056837965.1 of Bradyrhizobium ferriligni. Classification (NCBI taxonomy): domain Bacteria; kingdom Pseudomonadati; phylum Pseudomonadota; class Alphaproteobacteria; order Hyphomicrobiales; family Nitrobacteraceae; genus Bradyrhizobium; species Bradyrhizobium ferriligni. The sequence continues at coordinate 32,666 of NZ_JBXEJO010000038.1, read as the reverse complement.
GCAAGCACACGCTGAAGAAAGTGACGATGATTCCGCTCCCGGGCGACTCCCAGGCGTTTGCGGAGCGGTTCGGCGTCGACGTCTGGACGCTGTTCAACATGACCGAACTCAATACGCCGATCGTGTCGGCGTGCAATCCGCAGGTGCCTGGTACCTGCGGCAAGGGCCGGCCGGGCAACGCGCTTCGCATCGTCGATGATCATGATCGTGAGGTCGCCCCAGGCGAGATCGGCGAATTGATCATTCGCAGCGACGCGCCATGGGCGCTCAACTCCGGCTATTTCAAGAATCCGGAGGCGACCGCGCAAGCCTGGCGCAACGGCTGGTTCCACACCGGCGATGCGTTTCGCCGCGACGGGGATGGCAACTTCTTCTTCGTCGATCGGATCAAGGATGCGATCCGCCGCCGCGGCGAGAACATCTCCTCGTTCGAGGTCGAGGCCGAAATCCTGTCGCACCCGGCGATCCGCGAATGCGCCGTGGTCGCGGTGTCGAGCGAGCTTGCCGAGGACGATGTGCTCGCGATCGTGGCGCCGGCGCCGGGCGCGGTGGTGAAGCCGGAGGAATTGCTTGAGTTTCTGAAGGCCCGACTCGCCCACTTCATGATCCCGCGATACGTGCGCATTGTCGCCGAACTGCCGCGCACCCCGACGCAGAAGGTCGAGAAATACGTTCTGCGGCAGCAGGGCGTCACGGCCGACACGTGGGATCGCGAGAAAGCAGGCATCCGGATCAAGCGGGAAAAGCTCACGAACTGAAGCAACAGGGAGATCGATATGACGCGTACGGTGATGGTGACGGGCTCATCCCAGGGCGTAGGCCTCGGGATCGCGAAGGTATTTCTCAAGCATGGCTGGCAGGTGTTCGGCGTCGACCAGAAGCCGGCCAGCGCGACGGTCGCTGAACTCGGCGGCTATGAGCATGTCACAGCGGACCTCCGCGACGGCAAAGGATGCGAGCAAGTCGTGGCCGCGTGCGCCGATCGTTTCGGCGGACTCGATGCGCTCGTCAACAATGCCGGCCTCGGCAATGCACGCGGCTTCCTGGAAACGACCGACGACGACTACGAACGTTATTACTCGATCAATGTCCGGCCGGTGCTGAGGCTCTGCCGTCTGGCGCTTCCAGCCCTGAAGCAGCGCCGCGGCGCGATCGTCAACATCGCGTCCGCTTTCGGGATCGCTGGCGTAGCGGGCAGCGCCGCCTATGTGCCGACCAAATTCGCCGTCGTCGGTATCACCCGGATGCTGGCGACCGAGTTTGGCAAGGACGGAATCCGTGTGAATGCGGTGGCGCCTGGCCTGATCTGGAGCCCTGGCACTGATGACCGGATCAAGAACAATAAATGGTGGCACCGCATGATGATCGAGGGCTGCCCGCTCGGCCGCGTTGGCCAGCCCGAGGAGATAGGAGAGGCCTGTGCCTTCCTCGCCTCGGATGCCGCGAGCTTCATCAACGGCGTCGTCCTTCCGGTTGATGGCGGCTGGTCGATTGCGAAGTTTCTGCCACAGCCGGCGGAAGGGTGACCTTGGCGAGGATGGCTGTCACCGTTTCGTACGTCCCAAAGCCCAAGATTATCCTTCAGTTCTTCGGGCCCCTTTCACGATGCCGCCAGGGAATGCCACAACTCCTCTGCTACGCATTGTTTGCTCACTGCTCGTCACGAGTGATTGGCCTTGATCGAACGTGACGATCTTCTCCATCCCACTGATTCCGAGCCTCTCTCGATTCGCTTGAGCGATATAGTGCGCGGGCATTTTTGGGTCGGTCCAGCCGAACATCGCCATCATCTGGCTCTCGGTGCAATCAGCATAGGCGGCCACTTCAGCTCTAGCCTTGCGCACGCCATGGCAGCTCTTCTTGGGCTCGTTGACGCCGGCCAGAACGGCGTACTTCTTGAATTTGGCTGCCCAAGCCTTCTTGCTCATGGGCTGAATGCGACCGCAGACGAGCTTGCCGGTGAATACCTCGGCTCCGATGATGTTCGCTGCGCGAGCTGCCTTCAGGCTCTCGGCGAACTCAGGGTGGACAGGGACCGTGACAGTCGTGTTGCCCTGACTTTTCTCGGTGGCGATCTGCACCGCCATCTTCCGAACGATCTGTCGCAGGTGAGGTGGTCCGAAACGGTGGGCGTCTCCGAGCCGCAGGAACGTGTAGTGCAGGATGTCGAACATCAGCCGTGCTTCGGTACCGAGCGGCCATTTCGCCCGAAACCGCGCCATGTCATCCTCGGTCCAGGGCACGAAGCCGCCGGTTTCACGGCTCGCCTTTGCCTTACCGGACTTTAGCCCGATGGTCGGATCGTCGTCTTCGTCGAGATGCTTCTCGTCGATCATCCAGCGGATCATGCCACGAACCGCGGACAGCAGATTGCCTGCCTGTGATGGAGTGCGCGCCTTCATCTCCGCCTTGATGACCTTGCGCGTCAGAACCGCAAACGGCTTCTCGCCATTTTCGGGCAGGATTGACTCGATCAGTCCGGTGCGCTGAAGCCGGGTCGACTCCGCCAGGCCTTCTTGACCAACACTGAGATCGCCAAGCCAGTGATCACTTTGCCTGTAGCCGTTCCAGTACCAGCGCAACGTACCAGGGCGAGCCGGTGTGTTCGGCAGAGCAGGGCGCTCCTCATTGCGCTGCTTCTGTGCGTTGATGTAGTCGCCCTCGTTGCCGTACAGCGTGATCTGACCGGCGACCGCGGCATCAACCTCGGCGTCAAATTCAGTGGTGCCGTAATCGGCCTTGATCCGGATCTTCGGCAGCTTGTTGCGCAATTGCACGTAGTACCGGACTTGACCACGTTGGCTGACGTCGACGTACAGATAGCGACGTTCCGGCTGGTCCGGTGTCGCCATGCCTTTGACGCGACGCATGCGCAAGACTCCCCCCAGCGCTGCTACGCCCGCATCATAGGCGGCGTCGAAGGCTGGCGTTCCGTACTCCTCGCTGATCCCGATCCTGCGGCCTTTGCGGCTGACCTTCACGTACCAGCGCAACGAGCCGGACCCGGAATAGTTGAAGTAGAGGTACATCCGGCGATCCCCGGGCAGGCGGGGGTCGCGTCGTTCCGTCCCAAGCATTGGTGTCTCCGTGGACCAATGCTTGGAGTCTAGCGATGCGGTGACTCGGCATCAATTGCATAAGGTGCGTTTCACCCGCTTTCGGTGCGCTTCAGGTAGCGCTGCAGCGCCTCGGATGGTGTCCAGATCTCGTCGCTACCACTTGTCGGTTCGATCGATGCGGCGCTTGCCGCAAGCGCAATTCGGATAGTTCCCTCTGCGTCCACCATGACTGCGCTTGCGCCGGCTGCCTTGGCGGCGCGGATCGCGCGCGCGATATCTGCCTGCGTCACTTTGGCTGGACGTCGCGGCATGCGCGCATCTCCCCTTTGTGCTGTGAAGCGGCGGCATGCCACCCAGACTGGCGACCCGCGACATCGAGGACGAGCTAGGGAAAGGGCGCCGCGTCAGTTCAGTCAACCACGCGTTCGGGCTTCCTCCCAGTGCAGCCAGGTAAAGTCTGGAGAACGATGGGATAGCGTACGGAGAAAAACATCATCGTGAGGCCATGACGTCGAATATGAAGCTAGCGATCATTTTCGCTTGAACGGCTTCCTACGCCACGGCTCGCGTGTATCACCCATCCGATCGGGGCCTGCGTGATCGGATCTTTTGGTGGGGGTGCTGCCGCAGCGTTCGCGCTGCTTGATGGAGCCGGAAACAGCACTGGTAGATCTTACAGGTTTTGCATCGGCCTGACGCGCCACCTGGGACGCTTGGTTCGGAGTCCCCGATGCGATCAATGTCCGGCCTGTGGCTGCCTCCATGGACGATTTCCCTGCTTGTGGGCGTGAAGACCTATGGGAAGCGTCCCGCCATCTGAAACCCTCGCCAGCTCCTTTTTTCCCCGCCGGCAGCCCGGCTCCTCGCGGTCGCTTCGCTGCAAAAAAGGCGCTTTCTCGGGTGCGCCGCTGCGCTTCGCCCCGGCGGGTTCGATGGCGCTTCGCTCCCCATGACGGTCTCGCCATCGCAGGGGATCGGCCCTGCGGCAGCGAAGGAGACAGGCCATGACTGCAATCGGATTCGTCACCCGCACGGACAACGGCGGCTTCAGGGGCGAGCTCAAGACCCTGTCGATCCGTACCCACATCGACATCGTCCCCAACAGCGGCAAGTCGACGGAAGCTCAGCCGGATTTCCGTATCATCGCCCAGGGCGTCGAGATCGGGGCCGGCTGGATCCGGCGCGGCGAAAGCAGCGGCAAGGACTACGTCAGCCTGTCACTCGCAGCGCCTGAACTTGGGTCTCGCAAGCTCTACGCCAACCTTGGCCGCGCACTCGGGCTGGGTCTCGACAACGGCTTCTTCCTGATCTGGAACCCTGGAGACTAGCTCAAGATTTGGGCTCCCGCGGCTTCGCGCGGGAGCCTCTCGTGTCTCCAGGCGGCAGGCTGCCGATCATCGGCGCCTGTTGCGCGAATGCATTTTTTCGCTCGATCGCGCGCTCCGTCCGCGGGTGGTGCGGAGGAGTTGCCCCTTTTTTCGGCGCGACATGACGGGCTGGTAAGAAAGAGTTGAAGAGGTTCTCTCCAGTGCGCCAATCAGGGACACGACGACAATAGCTCGCAATCAGATCCAGCTTCGTCAAACATGGTCATCGTGTTTTTGTCCGGGCGCGTGCGGCGAGGGCCGCACCGGGCTCTTGTGAACCGAGCCGCGTGACGTCTCGGCCATCCGGCCGCGATCCCTCACGCAAAGAAATGACGCTCACGCGCGCAATACGTCGCAATATATGTCGCAATATATAATGTGTCGCTCGCCGGAGGCACTCGCCCGCGGGCCCCGCCGTTATTGCATGCCGGCGTCGCTATCGCTGTCCCGCGTTCGGGTACCTTGTTTACCGGTCTCGCGACTGCAGTCGCCTCGGTGCCCGCGGTCATTGCATGACCGCGTCGCTATCACTGCCCTGTCGGCGGCTGCCTTTTTGAATTTCTCACTGTTGCCTTAAGCCTTCTCATCACTCGGGCTGCTCGTCATTCCCAACGCCGCACCTCTGGTGCGTTGATGGGCGCTTCGCGTCTTTTTCCTTTCAAACGGACATGGAAGGGGCGCTGCCCCTCGCGCGCACCAGGGTAAAGCGCCGGCTGCCGCCGACGCCGATCCGAGCGGTCTCCCCGGTCTTCCGCGCTTCTCTCACTCTGCCGACCTTGGACGAATCGGGACGCGCTTGTGCAGACCCGCTTCTCGCGAAGCGGCCCTCATCGGGCGGGCGATACCCCTCCACTCGGGTCGCCCTGGCACTTGCTACCCCCGGCCTCGCCGACGGGCAGGGGCGCAGGCGCTGTGTGCGCCTTGCACCCATAGAAGCAAAAGGAAGAATGATCATGTCGGCCAAGTCAGTTGAAATCATCCCCGCGAGCGGAACGGAAGTTCTGATCCCGCTGAACAAGCTGAAGAAGTCGCCCAAGAATGCGCGCAAGACGCCGCACAGCGAGGCGGCAATCGAGGCCTATGCGGCGAGCATCGCCGCGAAAGGCATCCTCCAGAATCTGGTTGTCGAGCCGGAGTTGGACGACGAGGGAGCCGCCACCGGGTTCTATCTTGTCACCATCGGCGAGGGCAGGCGATTGGCCCAGCTGCTGCGGTTGAAGCGCAAGGAGATCAAGAAGACCGAGCCGATCCGCTGCATCGTCGATACCGCGAACGATCCGCACGAAATCAGCCTGGACGAGAATGTCACCCGGGAAAACATGCATCCGGCCGACCAATTCGAGGCGTTCCGGAAGCTCGCGGACGAGCGCGGGCTCGGTGCGGAAGAGATCGCGGCGCGCTTCGGCGTGTCGGCGCATGTGGTGCGGCAACGCTTGCGGCTGGGGGCGGTTTCGCCCAGATTGATGCAGCTTTATCGCGACGGCGCGCTAACCCTTGATCAACTGATGGCCTTCGCCATCGTCGACGATCACGCCCGGCAGGAAGCGGTCCATGAGCGGTTATCGTATGATCGGGATGCCTCGACCATCCGCCGTCTGCTCACCGAAACCCATGTCGCGGCCACGGATCGCCGCGCGCGTTTTGTCGGCCTTGAGGCCTATGCGGAAGCGGGCGGCACGGTGCTGCGCGACCTCTTCACCGAGGATCGCGGCGGCTATCTGGAGGATGTCTCGCTGCTCGATTTGCTGGTGACGGCAAGGCTCGGCCGCGAGGCGGATAGCCTGCGGGCGGCCGAAGGATGGAAGTGGACGGAGGCCCATCTCGACTTCCCGCATGCTCACGGCATGCGCCGCCTCTACCCGCATCCGGTCGAGCTTTCGGCGGAGGATCAGGCCGCGCTTCAGGCGGTCCAGACCGAGTTCGACCGACTGACGGAGCAGCATCAGTCGGCCGAGGAATTGTCTGACGACGTGGACGCACGGTTTGGCGAACTGGAGGCCGAGATCGACCGGCTGGAGGCAAAACGGCAGGCCTACGATGCCGCCGATGTGGCGCGCGGTGGAGCTTTCGTGGTCCTCAATCACGACGGCATGTCGCGGGTCGAGCGGGGCTTTATTCGGCCCGGAGACGAGAAACTCGCGACTGAAACCGGTTCGGAAAGCGACGCCGAGACGCGGGACGAGGAGGACCAAGGAGGCGATGAACCTGCGCCGGATAACGAAGACGACGAGGGTGTGAGCAACGAGGAGGACGAGGAGCAGAAGCTGTCCGACGCTCTTGTCCGCGACCTCACCGCGCACCGGACCTTGGGGCTGCGCCTCAATTTGAGTGAGCAGCCTGACGTTGCCATCGTGGCGGTCACCCATGCGCTCGCCGCTCAAATCTTCTATGTCGGGGCGGCCGCGCATGTGGTCGGCATCCAGCCGGTGAAGACCGATCTGGCCACGCATGCGGACGGGATCGAGGACACCCCGGCCGGAAAGGCTTGGTCGGATCGCCATGCCAATTGGGCACGGCAGTTGCCCAAGGACGTCGCCGGACTGTGGGATTTCGTGGCCGGGCTCGACCACGACAGCCGCATGGCGCTGTTCGCGCATTGCGTCTCCCTGACGGTCAACGCGGTCAAATTGCCGTTTGACCGGAGGCCTCGCGCTCTGGCGGCGGCCCGTCGTTTGGCCGAGGCGTTGGCGCTCGATATGACCTCCTACTGGCGTCCGACGGTGCGCAGTTATCTCGGTCGCGTCACCAAGGCGAACATCTTGGAAGCCGTCCGCGAAGGCGTCGGCGGGGAGGCGGCCGAGCGCTTGAGGGACATGAAGAAGGCCGACATGGCGCAGGCCGCCGAGCAACTGTTGGCCGCAACTGACTGGCTGCCGGTGCTGCTGCGGACGGCCGTGCCGCACGCGCAAACTGATCTCCAAAGCGAGGCGCAAGGCGGCGAACCCCACGCGGAAGCTGCGGAGTGAGACCACCGCCGGGGCCGCGCGGGCGGCCCCGGCGGGCTCAAAAATTTCGGCCGCGCACCTGACGGTGCGCGGCCGATTCGATGGATGCAAAGTGACGACTTTCCACGCAGACGCCCGTTCCGATCGGGCGCACTATCCGTCCGATCAATGGCGATTGCCGCAGCCAGCGTGGCCGTTATCGCGCCTCCTTCAACCTTCACCAGCGCGGCGTAGATCGGGCCGGGAAGCTCGGATCGTGCCTTCTGCGCTCATCGAGAACGCATTCAGCGGCCAATTCTTGCGGTGTGATCGGCTTTCAACGCGAGCATGTGGCCGGGTTCCCTTGCGTTGATCTGGCAGTGTCCTCACTGCGATTGATGTGCGGACATCGGCTTTGATCGAGCCGGCGTAGCCGTCGTCTGATGATACGCCGGCGGTGGTTGCCATGATAATTCTCCGACAGTTCCGTTGTGGGCGCGCGTCCAACGCAGTCACGATTGGGCTGATCAAGCCCGGGGGACGGCAAGCGCCTCGATCGCCTTCCCGCAACGGCTCACGCCTGCTTTTTTCCCCTGCCACCAAGGGGCGGCATTCCTCGCGGGAAGACAAAAAAGCAGGCTCTCGCCGTCCTCCGCTGGCGCTCCGTGGCCTTGCGGCTGCGGGCCGATCGCTCCCCGGGCGAGGGATCGCCATCGAGGCTGCGATGGGCGCGGCCCGAGCAAAACAGACGGAGATTATCATGGCGACCATCGGCACCTTCACCGCTTCCGACACCGGCTACACCGGCTCGATCAAGACGCTGACGCTCAACATCAAGGCCAAGCTCGTGGCATCCGAGAAGGACAACGAGAAGGCTCCCGACTACCGCATCTTTGCCGGCAGCACCGAGTTCGGCGCCGCCTGGAAGAAGACCGCCCGCGACAGCGAGCGCGAATATCTCTCGGTCAAGCTCGACGATCCGAGCTTCCCGGCCCCGATCTACGCCTCGCTGGTCAAGGTCGAAGGCGAGGACGGTTTCAGCCTGATCTGGTCGCGCCGAAACGGCGATTGACCGGCCGGAACCAGCGGCCCCGCCTCTTTGGAGGCGGGGCTTTTTTGCGTTGCTTGCGCCGCTTTCGAAAGAGCGGAAAGGCATGTTGAGGTTCGGAAAACGGGCTTCGCCGCCTGCAAAAATGCGATCGATCCGATGGATTTCAGGGCGGTGTTTTGGCCTCAGCGAACGGGATCTCGCGTCGGATCGAGGTTCGATTTTCGATCTCCGGGCGTGACATTGCGCGAGTTTCGCAGGCGGGAATGACGCCTCCGCGCGTGCTCTCAGAGCTCAAACTGCGGTCCGTTTGTTGAACGAAAAGGCGATATTTCACGCCGCTTCGGTCGAACACGTGATGGATCGACTTGCCAATTTGAGCAAAGCCAGGCCGACCAAGCGCGATGAAGAGCAGGGTAGGGGTAAGCGTCCGGAGCTTGCACCAGACCTCATCCCTTGACAGGATTCTCTTCTTTCCAGGCCCACGGCAGCAACTCGTTGAGGCGGTTGACAGGATATCCATCGACCATCCGGGTGAGCACATCGCGAAGGTATTCGTAGGGTTCAACGCCGTTCAGCTTGCAGGTTTCAATCAGCGAACAGAGGACCGCCCAACGTGTCCCTCCGCCATCGCTACCGGCAAAAAGGTGGTTCTTGCGCCCAAGCGCGACAGGGCGGATCGCGCGCTCAACGGGGTTCGTATCGAGCTCAACGCGGCCGTCATGCAGGAAGCGTGTCAGGCCATTCCAACGCGAGAGAGCGTAACGCATCGCCTCGGCAAGCTTGCTGCGACCAGGTAGCAAGGGCAGCTGCGCCTCCATCCAAAGCCGGAAGTTGTCGACGTGCGGTCTGGATATTGAGCGCCGCGCGGCCAGCCGATGCGCTGGCGATTGGCCGCGGATTCTGGTCTCGACGGCGTAGATTTCGCCGATCCGGCGCAGGGCTTCCAGCGCCAAGGGCGCGCCGTCGGCCTCGGCAATTTCGTAAAACTTGCGCCTGGTATGGGCCCAACAGGCAGCAAGAATGATGTCGCCGCTACCAGTCAGCCGCTCGAAGCCGGCATAGCCATCGACGTGCAGAACGCCCTTAAAACGCTCGAGATGCGAGGCGGGACGCTCGGCCTTTCGATCTGGCGCAAACAGGTAAACTGCTGCCGGCGGCGCCGGTCCACCCCATCCGTGTTGATCGCGCGCATAGACCCACAATCGCCCTGTTTTCGTCCGTCCTCGGCCTGGATCCAGCACCGGGATCGGGGTGTCGTCGGCAAAAAGATGGTCGGAGGCGAACACGTTTTTGCACAGCCGTTCGTGCAAACTCTCAATCCACCAGCAGGCTCCGCCGACCCATCCGGCCAGTGTGGAGCGCTCCAGTTCGATGCCCTGGCGTGCGAAGATTTGAGACTGCCGATAGAGCGGCGTGTGGTCGCAATACTTGCTGACCAGCACCTGGGCGAGCAGCGCTGGCGTGGCCAATCCGCCCGCGATCGGCCGCTCGGGAGCAGGGGCCTGGGTGACGGTGCCGCAGGCGCGGCAGGCAAATTTCGGGCGGCGGATACGCACGACGCGCAGCTGAGCCGGCACCCAATCCAGCATCTCGCTGATGCTCTCGCCGATCGCATGCAAGGCGCCGCCGCAGCCCGCGCAAGCCTCGTTCCCGGTACCGAGAACGATCTCTTCGCGCGGCAGATGATCGGGCAGCGACTTGCGTTTCGGCGGTCCATCCGGAGCTGGCGCAGGCGGTGCGATCGGGTCCGGATCGGTCTCGGCGATCGCCAGATCGGTGTCGAGATCTTCAAGTCCGAGTGCGAACTGGTCGGTGTCGAGACGCTCGGAGCGACGCCCATACTGCGCGCGCTGAAGCTGCTTGATGATCAGACGGAGGCGCTCGATCTCACTGTTTCGGTGCTCGATGAGCGAGGCGATGTCGCGCACCAGACGATGCAGAAGCGCTGGGTCCGACGGCAGATTGTTGAGATCAAGCTGCATGTCCGATTCTACTCGGACACCCTGATTCGAAGAATCAAAATCGCTATATTCAAAGGCGTTTTTGCACTCTCAGCCCGCGATTGCAGGCCGCCATCGACGCTCCGGCGTGCGCCAGTCGATGCCTTCGATCAGCATCGCCAGTTGCGCCGGCGACAGCGTGATCGTGCCGCCTGGGTCGCTCATTCTGGGCCAGATGAAGCCGCCCTGATCGAGCCTCTTGCTGAACAGACAAAGCCCGTTGCCGTCCCAGAACAGGATCTTCAGCATGCTCGCCCGCTTGCCCCGGAAGGCAAACAGGTGGCCTGAGAACGGATCCTTCTTCAACGTCTCCTGGACGATGGTCGCGAGCCCGTCGAGGCCCTTTCTCATGTCGGTGTACCCCAAAGCCAGATGCACCTTCACGCCCGCCGGGACGATCATCATGATGCGGTCTCCCGGTCAGCGACGTGTCGCCGGACGATGTCCGGATCAGCATCGGCGGGTGCGAAGACGCGCCGTCCGTCGGGCAGTTCGACCGCCACCATGCCATCTGGCGGCTGCAACAGATCATGGAGAACGAGGGGCAAAGGACCGTCCGACGTTGCGTTTGCGACCTCGACGCGCGCCAATTTCACCCGCGCTCGTCGGCTAAATCCGAACTGAACTCGCCACCGGAACAGCATGCTGGTGACGATGCCGTGGCGCCGGCAGATCTCGGCGGCGCTGGCATTGGGAGCATCGGATTCGCGTGCGATCGCCAGCTTTTCCTCATCGCTGAAGCGACGCCGGTTGGAACGTCCGTCGACCGACGGAACGTCGCTCGAGGCGTCCGTCAAGCGTTTTTCGACGCCGGACTCCTTAGCAGCGCTGCTAGCACTAGTGCTTATTTGAGCGCGGGCACTGGGGTGGAGTTGCGCTCGCCAGTCGACATCGACCTCGTTGGCCTCGATCAGATCGCGCCACCGCTGCAGGGCAAACCGCGATAATCCATGCGCCTTGGCGTACGCCCGCACGCTCATTCCGGACCACGTCATCGCCTCCACATGCATCGCCCAGTACGCCTGTACGGCACGGCTACGCATGTCGGTGGACAGCTTCCGAGGCCGGCTCAGACGGCGTTGCTCGCGCTTCAATTCGGCCTGTACCTTAAGGGCTTCTACATCGACGAGGACGCTCAGCCAGCGCGCAAAAGTGCCCTGATCCAGACGGTGTTGACGGCAGTAACTGCGTCGGCTGAGGCCACTCTTACGCCACGCCTCGATGTGCACTGACCACCAGGTTCGGCGTGCTCTGTTCTCATATTGTCTCCGCCCCACGAGATTCTCCATGCTGCAGGAAAATCCAATATGGAACGACAAGGCATGGTCGAAAGGTGTGCGAGCACCGGACGCTTACGGGTAGGGGATCACGGCAAGATAAAAGCACTGTCGCCGATGGACGGCCAAGTGATTGTCTGCACATTCAAGAGTTAGCGTTGTTGCGGTCTGCGATGTCGCCAGAGCCAAGCTAGGCCATGACGCTGTCTTGCTGATCGCGTCTGCGGCCGCGAGCGTGTGGCCACACGCCACCCGGGGACCGCGCAACAGATCGATGGTGAATTTGGACGGAAGCTTGGGCTGTTAGACGAAGGGCCATGAGTGCAGCCAGCAGTCTTCGACTTCTCTACTGTGAGCGTCGCTTGAAGGTGTGCCGTTGGAACGAGAGTGGAGCGTCGGACCATGAGCATGTTTCGCTCTTTGGCCGGCGACACCAGAGTCAACGATGCCAATGTTCGCCATCTCCATCACGACTCCGTCAGGCGTTGGGCTTGCCTGGCGAGGTCGTTGGACACGGTGGCGCGCCGTTCCACATCATCATTGTCCTGATGCATCATCTCATGGGCATACGCAGCAGCATCACGCCATGTGGGAGGGACCCGGAAAGGGCCTCGCCGCGACGGTGTCGCCAGGCGCTCGGCGAGTCGGCGCCTGTTGGCGCTTAGCAGTCCGGCATGGATTAAACGCATGCGCGCGCCGATTTGTCTCGCGAAAGGCCACCGCTCTGGCTAATGGTCTCACCAGCGGAAATCGGCATTGGCCGGTGATCGCAAAGGACCCTTCGGCCGAACACAATAGCAGAGCCTCGCTGGGTCTCTCATGCCTCACTTTCCGAACGTTCGAACGACGCGATCGCGCGTTGCACCGCACGAGCTGAATCTTGAAGCCTATTCAGGAGCATTCTCAGCTCCGCTTGTGTCGTTTCTTCCAGACGCAGGTTGTCGCCAGCCAGGAACTCTTGGATTAGGTGGTCAATGGAAACCGTCTTGACGACTGACGCGCAAACGGATGCCTCTCCAGCGACGGAGGACGCAATTCTACCGTCGCCTGCCAAAGCTATTTCCACGGACACGTTAGCGAGAACCGCGCGTTCGATCAGCCCGAGAGGGACCTCCAGTGAAGCCACAACTCTCCCGGTCGACACATCGAAATAGCCGACGTTCGAGATTTCTCGCCCACATTTGACGAAGGGACTGAGGCTCAGCTCAACCGGACTTGCTGACATAGGTCGCTTCCTGGAAGGAGGAAAGGATATCCATTTTATGACTCATAGTCTATGGGCTAAACAGCACAGTTTCTCTTGCTGTCCTGCATGCGCTTGCAGGATCGAGTCGGTCTCAACATTCAAGAATTACGTCGGGCAAGGAAGCTCAGCCAAGAAGAGCTCGCGGGCTTGTCCGAGGTCCATCAGACGTATTTGAGCGGGGTCGAAAGCGGCAAAAGAAATCCATCGCTCTTGGTGATTGAGCGGATAGCCAAGGCTCTAAGGGTCGACCCGGAGGAGTTGGTTCGTCGACGATGACTAGCAGGTGCCCCGCCAATTACGAAAGCTGTAAGGTGCCCGCACGATGGTGCCACGAGGGCGATAATTTTGCTTCGTGGGAGCGCTGTTGCGCTGTGCTCTAGGTCCGCTCAGGCCGCCGACACGAACGGCCGTTGATGGAAGCACATCGATGAGGGAGATGTGGTTGCTACCTATTGAGTAGGTTCCATCAACCTTTGGGCGCACGACGCAAGTTGCTGGGACCGTCTACCGGTGCGGCCAGGTGACGCCTTTACTTTACTCTCAAATAAACAAGGCAACCGCAGCCAGTGCGACAGGGAAAAGCCCCAAGACGATGATGCCCGAGCGAAAGAGAATTTCGGCCATAAGTAACCCCACAACCGATGGAAGCACCTTTAAGTATAAGCTGGGAGGTTTTCTCTCCGAAAGTGCAATTTGTGCCATTCGGGTCTGGAAGAACCGTTCAACGGCGGGTCAGGGGCGGCTTGCTGAAATGGACCTGCCAAGTGCCTTTTTCACGAAGCCACTCAGTTATGTTGACGGCTGCGCAATCCCAAGGCTCGATAGTGGGCGGCACATCATTGCTTTCCACCATCTTGTTCGTTTCTTTTTGCTGTGCCTTTGGGAAGCTGTTTTCGGCTCGTTCTTGGCCATGTGACTTCCTCATGACTTTTCCTCTTGATCGATAAAGCAGTTATCTGATCGTTTTTTCGGGTGCATTCCTGATCATCACAGCGGTAGCGCCAAACAAATGACCTGCGGATCCCCTCCGCGTCGGATATGAAAGCCAAACTTTGCGAAAATTTTTCGCATTGCCGTGTTCTCCGACAGGACCTCGGCGACGAGTTGCCGGAGGCCGGCCCTGCGCGCCAGGATGAGGAGGTGGTGCATGAGCAAGATGCCGACGCCCTGTCCCTGATAGTCATCGATGGTCACGAAGGCGATCTCGGCCGTCCCGGGATCCACGACGACGTACCGACCGCCGCCGATGATCACCTCGTGTTCGTCCTCGTCGGCAACCGCGATCAAGGCGACGTGATTGGTGAAATCCATGTTCATGAAGAAATCGACCTCCTTCCTCGAGAAGCTTCGCTTGGGACCGAAGAAGCGACGTTGCAGCGACTGGCTACTGGTGCGGCCGATGGCGGCCAACATATCGTCCCGATCATCGGCTTGTAACGTGTGGATCTCGACCCTCCGGCCATCGCGCAGATGTTCGCTTGCTGCATAATTCTCAGGCACGGGCATCAACCTGTCCTCCCGGCGCCAGAAAGGCGCACGGTCGCGCTCGTGGCTTGACCTAAATCAACGATCCGGGCGCGCCAGAAGCTTTCCATCGATGCGTCGGCGGAGGGACCAAAACGATGTCGCTGGACAATCCGCAACTCCCAGGCGGCCCGATGTCAGGGGTCGTCGCCAAGGCCGTGGAATATATGGTGGATGCCGGGCAGCGCAGTGTGCTGCTTCTGGATATCCTGCGCCAACGCGGCGATCAGTATCGCGAGCATGTTGCCCAGACGGCGCCCCATGTCTTGAGCTATGCAGCTGAACTTATCCTGGACGGTCGCTCGCTCGAGCAACCCGTCAACTACGCGTTAGTGCGCATCATCCCACCGAAAGGTATGGAAATCGACCTCAAGCTCCGGCCATTTGTTGTCGTCGACCCGCGGGCGGGTCATGGTCCGGGGATCGGCGGCTTCAAGGCCGACAGCGAGATTGGCGTCGCGATGAAGGCGGGACATCCCTGCTATTTCATCGGCTTCCTGCCCGAGCCAATGCCGGGCCAGACAATTGAGCGCATTGCGCGCGCCGAAGCCATCTTCATCGAAAAGGTCATCGAGCGGCATCCCGTGGCCGACGGGAAACCATGTGTGATCGGCAACTGCCAGGCCGGCTGGGCGATCATGATCCTTGCGTCGGTACGGCCGGAACTGTTCGGTCCGGTAATCATCGCGGGCGCGCCGCTCGCTTATTGGGCCGGCGTCCACGGCAAGTATCCGATGCGCTACTCTGGCGGACTGTTCGGCGGAAGCTGGCTGACTGCGCTATCGAGCGACCTCGGCGCCGGCAAGTTCGACGGTGCCTGGCTGGTGCAGAACTTCGAGAACCAGAATCCGTCGAATACGTTCTGGACCAAGCAGTACAACGTCTACTCCAAGGTCGACACCGAGGCCGACCGCTATCTGGAATTCGAGCGCTGGTGGGGCGGACACGTCAACCTCAATGCCGAGGAGATCCAGTTCATCGTCGATGAGCTCTTCATCGGCAACAACCTGGCGGCTGGCCGGGTCAAGATGTCCGACGGGGCCACCGTCGATCTGCGCAATATTCGTTCGCCGATCGTGGTGTTCTGCTCAAAAGGCGACAACATCACGCCTCCGCAACAGGCGCTGCATTGGATTCTGGACCTTTATGCGGACGTCGACGAGATCAGGGCACACGGACAGACCATCGTCTATACCGTTCACGAGACCGTCGGTCATCTCGGCATTTTCGTCTCCGGCGGCGTCGCCAAGAAAGAGCACGCGGAATTCTCGAGCAACATCGACTTGATCGACGTGTTGCCGCCCGGCCTTTACGAGGCGACGTTCGAGGCGAGGGGATCCGACACGCTCAATGACGAGCTTGCGGTCGGGCAGTGGGTGATGCGCTGCGAGGCCCGTACGCTTGACGACATCCGTGCGATGGGCGGGAATTCGCCCGAGGATGAACGACGCTTCGAGACCGCCAAGCGTGTCTCCGAAATGAATCTCGCCGCTTACCAGAAATACGTGCAGCCTTGGGTCAAATCGATGGTCACGCCACAGATGGCGGAAATGATGCGCAACTGGCATCCGCTCCGCCTGCAATACGAGGCGTTCAGCAGCGAGAATCCGTGGATGAAGATGGTGGAGAGCGCCGCGGAGAAAGCGCGCGGCGACCGCAAACCAGTCGCCAAGGACAATCCGTTCCTGGCATTTCAGGAGCAGCTATCGAAGCAGATCGTCAACTCGCTCGATCATTGGCGCGACTCGCAGGAGGCGCTGAGCGAGGCGATGTTCCTCGCCATCTATGGCTCGCCCGCGTTGCAAGCCGCGGTCGGGGTCGATCCGCAATCGACACCCTCCCAACGCCGCGACATGGATCCCAAACACCGTGAGCTGTTGCAAGCCCGCATCGCGGAACTGACATCCAGGATCGGCTCCGGTGGCATGCGAGAGGCAGGCGTTCGGGCCTTGCTTTACGTCGGATCGGCCCGAGGCATGGTAGATGAGCGCAGCCTCGAGGCGCTGCGGCGGCTTCGCCAGGGCGATGAGGCCGCGCGCGTGACGCTCGCGGAATTCAAGATGCTGGTCCGTGAGCAGTTCTTCATGCTGCTGCTCGATCGGGAAGCCGCATTGGCGGCGATTCCCAAACTGTTGCCGGAAAACATGGACGAGCGCCGCAGAGCGTTTGCCGCCATTCAGGACGTGTTGTCGGCAAGCGCCGAGATATCCGGCGAAGTGGCCAGGCGGTTGAAGCAGGTCGCCGGGCTGTTCGGGCTCGAGGGTCGCGACAACACCGTCCCTTTCGATCCGAAAGCCCGGGCGTCGTAGCAATTCAGAGCGGAGCGAGGGGTATCATGGCAGCCGGACCGAACGAAGCCCAGCCGGAATCGAAGTATGATCGCCTCATCGTCGCCGCGAAGGGCGTTCCCTCGGTCTCCACGATCG
This sequence comes from Bradyrhizobium ferriligni, assembly GCF_056837965.1. Taxonomy (NCBI): domain Bacteria; kingdom Pseudomonadati; phylum Pseudomonadota; class Alphaproteobacteria; order Hyphomicrobiales; family Nitrobacteraceae; genus Bradyrhizobium; species Bradyrhizobium ferriligni. The sequence goes on along the minus strand of NZ_JBXEJO010000038.1, from coordinate 15,792 downwards.
TCGTACATCCCTGTGACGAAAGCTCGCTGCGAGGTGCGATCGATTCGGCTGATGCCGGGATCATCAAGGCGGTCTTGGTCGGTCCGGCTGCGCGGATCCGGGATACGGCGACGAAGCACAATATTGATATTGGAGACTGCGAGATCGTCGATACGCCGCCAACCGAGGCTGCTGCCGCGGCCAAGGGCGTCGAGTTGATTCATGAAGGTCAAGGCGAAGTCCTGATGAAGGGTAGCCTCCACACCGATGAACTGATGCGCAGCGTGACGGCAAAGGTCGGGGGGCTGCGCACCGACCGGCGCATCAGCCACGTCTTCGTGATGGACGTGCCTGCCTACACCGAGACGGTGTTCGTCACCGATGCCGCCATCAACATCTTCCCGGACCTCGATGCCAAGCGCGATATCATCCAGAACGCCGTCGATCTCTACAATGAGGCCGGCTTCGGCACGACACCGCGGGTGGCGATCCTGTCGGCGGTTGAGACGGTGACTTCGAAGATCCCTTCGACGATCGAAGCGGCCGCGCTTTGCAAGATGGCGGACCGCAAGCAGATCACCGGCGCGCTGCTCGATGGTCCGCTCGCCTTTGACAATGCGATCGACCTCGAAGCGGCGCGGATCAAGGGGATCAGGTCGGAGGTCGCCGGCCGTGCGCAAATCCTGGTCGTGCCCGACCTCGAGTCCGGCAATATGCTGGCAAAGAATCTGGCCTATTTTGCCAAGGCCGATGGTGCCGGCATCGTGCTCGGCGCGCGGGTGCCGGTGGTGCTGACGTCGCGCGCCGATTCGGCGCGGTCTCGGATGGCCTCAGCCGCGGTTGCATGCCTTTACGCGAATGCCCGGCGTCGCCGTGCTCCCATCGCCGCCGCGTGACTGCCATGGATACGATCCTCGTCGTCAATGCCGGCTCCTCCAGTGTGAAATTTCAGGTCTTCGCGGTGGAAGGCGAGGGCCGGCTGCGGCGGCAGCTGAAGGGCCAGATGGACGGCATCGGCAGCCGGCCGCGAATGCGCGCCAGCGGCTCAAGTGGCGAACCGCTGGCCGACCGCGCCTATCCGATCGAAGCGGTTGCCGATGTTCCTGCAGCCATGTCCGTCGCGGGCGCCTGGTTGAGGGAGGAACTCCACATCAACCCTGTGGCCGTGGGCCATAGGGTTGTTCACGGCGGCCCGGATTATGCGCACCCGGTGCTGATCGACCCCCTGGTCGTGTCGCGGCTGGAGCGTTACGCGCCGCTGGCGCCGCTGCACCAGCCGCACAATCTGGCGCCCATTAGGTCCCTGCTGACCAATTTTCCGACCTTGCCGCAGGTGGCCTGCTTCGATACGGCGTTCCACCGCGATCATGCCCCGCTGGCCGACCACTACGCGATTCCGCTCCAGCTCTACGGCGAAGGTGTCAGGCGCTACGGCTTCCATGGCCTGTCCTACGAATATGTGGCCAAGCGGCTGCCGCAGGTGGCGCCGGAGGTCGCGATTGGGCGTGTGATCGTGGCCCATCTCGGCAGCGGCGCCTCGATGTGCGCGATCCGGGCAGGTCGGAGCGTCGAGAGCACGATGGGATTTACGGCGCTCGACGGCCTCGCGATGGGAACGAGGCCGGGCCAGATCGATCCCGGCGTCGTCCTGCACTTGCTCACCGAGAAGGGAATGTCCGCCTCCAAGGTGCAGGATTTTCTCTACCGCGACTGCGGCTTGAAGGGGCTGTCCGGCGTCAGCAACGACATGCGCGAGCTCGAGACAAGCAGAGACCCGCAAGCTGCATTTGCGATCGATTATTTCGTCTACCGTGTCGGTCTTAACGCCGGCATGTTGGCAGCCGCGCTGGAGGGGCTCGACGGCTTCGTCTTCACCGCGGGGATCGGCGAGAACTCCGTTTCGATCCGTGCCCGTATTGCCGAGAGGCTGTCCTGGCTTGGAATCGTGCTGGATCCCGCCGAGAATGCGCGACACGCGACCAGGATCTCCGGACCCGAAAGCCGAATCCCCGTATTCGTCGTGCCGACCGATGAGGAACTGATGATCGCGCAGCATACGCTGACGCTGCTCATGAACCAGCCATCGCCCAATCCTAAACGCGCGAGAGTGTCATGACCATCCCGGTTTATCCTGAGACCAGTGTCGCGCTGAAGGGCAAGAAGGGATTGATCGTCGGCATTGCCAACGACCAGTCGATCGCCTGGGGCTGTGCCAAGGCGTTTCGCGCGCTCGGCGCCGAACTCGCCGTTACCTACCTGAACGAGAAGGCCAAGAAGCACGTCGAACCGCTGGCCAAGGCGCTGGAATCGCCGATCTTCATGCCGCTTGACGTGATGGTCGAGGGCGAGACCGAGAAAGTCTTCGAGCGAATCCGGAACGAGTGGGGTCAGCTCGACTTCCTGCTTCACTCGATCGCGTTCTCTCCGAAGGACGCCTTGCATGGCCGCGTGGTCGATGTGGATCGCGCCGGCTTCCAGAAGACCATGGACGTATCCTGTTGGTCGTTCATGCGCATGGCCCATCTCGCGGAGCCGTTGATGAAGAACGGCGGTACAATGTTCACCATGACCTATTACGGTAGCCAGATGGTGGTAAAAAACTACAATGTGATGGGCGTCGCGAAGGCGGCGCTTGAGGCAGCCGTGCGCTACATCGCGGCCGAGCTTGGGCCGAAAGGCATTCGGGTCCACGCCATCTCGCCGGGGCCACTTGCCACGCGCGCAGCATCCGGCATTCCCGAATTCGATGAGTTGATGGACAAGGCGCAGTCGCAGGCGCCAACACGCAGCCTTGTCAGCATCGACGATGTCGGCAAAGCCACGGCGTTCCTCGCCCTCGACGGCGCAAAGCTAATCACCGGAGATGTGCTCTATGTCGATGGCGGTTACCACATCATCGATTGAATCCGCGAAAACCGGGTCAGCTGTAGTGCAGGCCGATGACCTCCGCGACGCAGGCAGGGCGAGCGCCGCCCTCCATTTCGATCACCACGCGGTAGTGAACTCTCAATCCATTCGGTGGCACGTCTTCGGCTTCCGCGATGGAGACGCGACCGCGCAACTTTGATCCGGCGGGCACCGGCGCCAGATAGCGGATCCGGTCCGCGCCATAGTTGAGCGTGTTCTTCAATCCCTTCAGGCCCATCACCGAGCGGATGAACATCGGCGTCAGGCTCAGCGACAAGAGGCCGTGTGCAATGGTCTTGCCTCCGGGCATTTCGGCCTTCGCGCGTTCCTGATCGACGTGAATCCACTGCTCATCACAGGTCGCATCGGCGAATTTGTTGATGCGTTCCTGGGTGATCTCAGTCCATTCGCTGATGCCGACTTCGGTGCCGACCGCCGACTTGAGTTCGCCAAATCCGTTGAAGATTCGCATGGTCCTTCTCGCTCTGTTTTAGCTCACTTTCGTCAGACCGCCATTTCGGGAACCTCATCGGGAACTGCGAGTTCGGCCTCCGTCACCGCGAGCACTTCGGCGACTGTCAGGCCCGGTGCCGTTTCCAGTAGGGTCGCCCTGCCGCCGGGAAACGCGATGACCGCCATATCGGTCACAACAAGGTCGACAGGTCGCGCTGACGTCAACGGCAGGTTACATCTGGCAACGATCTTCGACTTTCCCTTTGCCGCATGCTGCATGGCGACGATGACCCGCTTGGCGCCGCTGACGAGGTCCATGGCGCCGCCCATACCAGGCACCATTTTGTCTGGGATCATCCAGTTAGCCAGATGCCCGGTGGCGTCGACCTGCAGGCCGCCGAGCACCGTGATGTCGACATGGCCGCCACGGATCAAGCCGAACGACATCGCACTGTCGAAGGTGGCAGCGCCGGGTAAGGCGCTGATCGGCTTGCCGCCGGCATCGGTCAGCAGCGGATGGGCCATGCCCTGTTCGGGAATTGGGCCTGTGCCGATCAAACCGTTCTCGGACTGGAAGAACACGTTGAGCCCCGCAGGAACGTAGTTCGCAACCAGGGTCGGAATCCCGATGCCGAGATTGACGAGGTTACCTGGCCGCAGTTCCTTCGCTACGCGACGCGCAATGATGGTTTGTGCATCCATGGCTCATCCGTTCGCAACGAGATAGTCGACCAGTGGTCCCGGCGTGATCACGTGATCCGGAGCAATCACGCCGACCGGAACAATGTGCTCGGCGGTCACGATCACCGTGTCCGCCGCCATCGCCATGACAGGGTTGAAGTTTCGCGCAGTGAGGGCATAGGACAGGTTGCCGGCGTAGTCGGCCAGGAAGGCGTGAACGAGCGCGAAATCGGCGCGTAGCGCGGTCTCCAGCAGATATGGTTTGCCGTCGACTTCGATCTTCTGCTTGCCTTCCTCGACAAGCGTGCCAACGCCGGTGGGCGTCAGGACGCCGCCAAGACCGCAGCCGCCGGCGCGGATCCGTTCGACGAAGGTGCCCTGCGGAATAAGGTCGACCGTGATCTGCTTGCCCAGCATCTGTTGCTGCGCTTTCGGATTCAGTCCGATATGGGTGCCGATCATGCTCGATACCTGGGCGCCGTCGAACAGCTTGCCGACACCCTTGCCGGGTGTGGCCGCATCATTGCTGATGACTGACAGGCCCGATTTCTTCTGCCGGACCAATTCGTCCAGCAGGCGCTCCGGCGTGCCCACGCCCATGAAGCCGCCGACCATGATGCGCGCGTTGTTCGGAATCATCGCAACAGCTTCTTCGGCGGATACGGCCTTCATGATTGGGCTCCGGTAATTGATCCGAGGCGAGATATCCCGGTGAACACTGTCGTTTGGCGGGGCGGCTACGTTGATCTGGGTCAAGGCCCGCGTCATTCGCCGTCGGCGCGGTGGCTAATCCCAATGCTATCCAGCATCTCCGCCCACAATTTGCGCACCTGTCGATGCCGATCGTTCACGGCCGCGCTGACGGCGTCGCGGACAGGCTTGAGATCGTCACCTTTCAGAAAATGGATCTGGGCCTGGATTAGCCGGCTGCTTTCAAATTCGATCCGGCGCAACGCCACGACAAAAGGATCATCTGCCGACGCCTCGACCGGCAACAGGGCGGCGGGCCGGATAGCGCCGTGCGCGGCATGCCCGAGGGCCGCAATGTCGATTGTCGTGGCAAGCTGGCGATCGGCAACGTTGGAAACCGGGTTGGGCGCCCAAGCCATTTCCCAGATCAGCGTGTTGTAGAAGGCCATGACATCAGGCGTCCACGAGGTGGCGCGCAGGAAAAGGGAAACGATCTCCGTCTCGCGATGCAGCTGTGTGTTCAATTCGGTTTGCCAGCCGGCCTTGAACTGGCCCGGCAGGACGAGGGCCAACTGTCGTGCAAGCGCGCCATGCATCGAGACCAGGAATGATGCCACCCGAGTTTGCTGTAGCGACGGTACGCGACCGGAGGAATCGAGCGGGCCCAGGAACTGGTTCATGACGTCGCCCGCGGCACGGGAATAGCGCGCAGGTGGTCGAAGCCGGCCGGGAAACGCGTCATCTCGCCACCGGCATCGTCGGGTGCGATCCATACCGCCTGTTCGCCCTGCCAGCGCTTCGCTAGCACGTCTTCGGCGAAGCGTGCCAGCAGATCGGCCGTCAGTGCGGCCTTCTCGAGGGTGAAGGCGTGGTAAGCGTTGGGGATGATGACTAGTGAGCTGTCGGCAATGTGAGTGCGCAGGGTTTCGTGCAGCGAACGCGGCGTGAGGAAGTCAAATTCTCCGTTGAGGATCATCGTTGGCGCCCTGATCGACGCCAGTTGTGGTGTCAGCGGCTGGAAGTCGAGGAAGGATTCCATCAAGTTTTGCACCGCATAAACGTCATTGATCAGCCAGCCCTGTCGCTTCACCGCGTCGAGATTGCCGAGCAGAGGCTTGAGCCAGGAGTCCGAGAGATTCATCGGAAGCAACAAATCCTGCAAATAGCTGGTTCCGCCCAAGATCAGCCCGGTGCGCAGCGCATTGCCAAGCAGCAGAAGTTGCGGCGAAAGTTCTGCGAAGGCACTCATAGGCACCAGGCCCGACAGCCTGTTGCTGTGCAAGATCGCGTAGCGCAGCGCGATCAGTGCGCCGAAACTGATGCCGCTGAGGAATACCGGGCCATCACCGAGTTCATCAATCAGGAGCCGAAGCGCCTCAACCTGATCATCCTGGCTGATGAACAGTTCCGGTTTGGCCGAGGCGCCCTGACCGAGCAGATCGAAAGTGGCGACACGAAATCCTTTGCCAACCAGCGCGTGCCGATAGGCCGCCCAGAGCTCCGAATATTGAGTAAGCCCGTTGACGAGCACATAGGCTGGCGCGTCCGTGGCACCGTCCAGCTCATAACGGATGCGGTGCGAGCCATGCGACAGAAACGGCATTCGCTTCACTTGCTCAATGCTTTAGGGTGTCAAATTGTGGTGCGCGCCCAGCCGCATCCTTGACCTAGGTCAACGTCGGCCGCGCGGTCCCGACGGAACCTTCCCAAAATCGGTCAGGGAGGCTTTCCATGAGGCGTCTTTTCATTGGCCTGCTGCTGCTCGCCGTAAGCGCATCGGTTGCGACCGCCCAACCGTTCACGCGCCGCTCGTCGCAAGTCCAGCATGACGGCCTGAAGCAATATTACGAGATCGCCGACTTCAAGCTCGGTGGCAAGTATGACCTGGCCAATCCGTCCAAGTGGGAAAATGGCGGCGAGGGGGGTGTCACCCTTGAATCGCTCGGCGGCGGAAAGCTGAGAACCGCCTACATCGCGGTCGGCACACCGCGGCGCAACGCCGCGGGTGAGATCACCAATGCCGTCGTCATCAATTCCTACTACTCCGGTGACTCCACCGACATGTACGAGCAATGGGTCAAGGGTGCCGCACTTTCGGGTGGCGTCCCTATCATCGGACCGGGCCGTCCGATCGACACCGACCGCTATTACGTTGTGATGGTTGATCCGCTGGGGACCTGGGGTGCAAGCAAGCCCTCCGATGGCCTCGGGATCAAGTTTCCCCAGTACACCTACTACGACATGGTGCAGGCGAACTATCGGATGCTTCGCGATCATATGAAAATCGCAAGGGTCGCGCTGGCCGCCGGCGTCTCGATGGGGGGCACGCAGACCTATGTCTGGGGCGTCATGCATCCGGAATATGTCAGCGCGCTCATGCCGATCGGTGGCACGACGCAGTCGGACGCTGGAGATCCGGTCGGTAACTGGACATTCCAGCTGATGACGGCGGCGATCGAATCCGATCCGGTCTGGCAACAGACCAAGGGCGATTACTACAAGCTGCCCAAGGAGAAGCATCCGCTGATGGGCATGGCGTTCGGCTGGTCCGTATTGGGTCTGACCGGCTACGATCTCTCGTACCGAACAACGCAGGCGTTCACCGCGGTACAGCCGGAAATCTTCTATTGGGATCCGCCGAACGAGAAGGCCGGCCTTAACGTCATCAATCGCTCCAAGCTGTATGACGCCGTCGACCTCGTATGGCGCAACCGCGTTGGCGAGCTTCACAACATCAACAATGACCTCGGCCGCATCCAGTCACGCACTCTGGTCATGCACATCAAGAACGACCTGTGGCTCAACTTCAAGCTTGCCGAGAAAGCAGTCGAAAACATCCCAGGTGCCGACCTGATCGCCGAAGACAGCCCGGTCGCGCATTACGGCGTGTTCTCGATCATCAATGGCCACAAGAATGATCCGAAATTCGTGACGTTCATGGACGACGTCGCCAGCCTCGACAAGGCACAGCAGTTCGTCGACAAGAATTTCCGCACGCCGGGCGTGGCGTCCGACATCGATCCGAAGAAATCGTTCTGGAAGGACTACGTCACCTATCCCTATCCGGTGAAATACGCCAACGCCAAGGACGCCAAGGGCACGACCTGGCAGATCGGCTACATGGATGAATACTACGGCACCGAGAAGGATCCGAAAGTCCTCGTCGTCATCCACGGCAAGGGAGCCTTCGCCGGCCACTACGGCAACATCATGCAATACGCCTTGCGCAGCGGTCTACGCGTGATCGCGCCCGACCTGCCGCATTACGGCATGTCAGGCCCCGGCAACCTCGACAAGAGCCCGGCGCGGACCATGCAGGACATGCGGGAAGTGGTCTATGACCTCGTCGTCAACCAGCTCAAGGTCAAGCAAGCGGCCTACCATGGCCATTCCCTGGGTGGCCAATTGATCCTGGGCTACGCGCTGACATATCCCGACGCTGTGAAGAGCCTGATCCTCGAAGCGCCCGCCGGCCTCGAAGAGTACCCCCGCGAGGTGACGATAGGGCCCGGCAAGACGGCAAAGCTGTTCGACGCCTCGCTCGCGGGCAATTTCGACAAATGGAAGGATGTCTGGGGGCCGACCCAGGTATTAGCCAACGAAATCGCGCGGCCGGAGCAGAACATTCGCGACTTCTTCTATTTCAAGAAGCGCGATCCCGGGACCGGCGTGGTCGGGCGCAGCAAGAGTGGCTACTTCATGAACGACAGCGAGTATGCGCGGTTGCATACCGAGCAGCGTGTCGGCCTCATCAAAGGCAATCCGAAGGAGCTCGAGCAATGGGCCAACGTGTACATTCTCGACATCTACGGCATGGTATCGGAGTTGCAGCAGGATGATCCGAAGAACCTGTATCGGCGGCTGACCGACATCAAGGTGCCGATTTTCCTGGCCTTTGGCGACAAGGAGCCGTTCATTCCCGGAACGCCCTTTAATGGGTTGAAGGACCTCGGTCGCGACATCATCACCCCGTTCATGACGCGGATGACGCGCGCGAACAACCGGCCGATCCTGAAAATCTATCCGGACACCGGTCATTTCATCCATACAGACAACCCGGTGGAGTTCCCGGCCGACGTGACTGATTTCGTGATGACCGGCAATCTCGACACCAGTTCACCGCTCGAGACGGACCGAATGATCAACGGCGTGGTGTCGGCGATGGCTGTTGCGCCGACGCCGGACGGACCGAATCCGACAGCCGGTTTGAATAAGTGACCAGCAGGCTGAGTTGCAACGAGATGGTCAAACTGTAGCAATGCCCAAAGTGCGTGCCGGAGAGGTCGACCTTGGCTGGCGGGAGTGGGGCGAAGGCGAAACCACGGTCGTCTTCATCCACGGCAATCTCGCCAGCAAGGACTGGATCGAGCTCGCCGCCCCCTTGTTCCCGAGCGGGCTTCGGGTCATCGGAATCGACTGGCGCGGTTGTGGCGACAGCGATCGCCCACCCGCGACACTCGGCTACGCCAATTACTCAATGCAGCAACATGCGCTCGATATGCTGGCAGCGCTTGATGCATTGCAAATCCCGTTCTGTCATCTCGCGACGCATTCCACCGGTGGCATCATCGCGGCGCGCATGCTGCTGATGCAGCCGGCGCGTTTCGGCAGGGTATTTGCGCTCGATCCGGTGACGCCACTCGGGCTAGCGTTCAACGCGGAGCAGATCGGGCTATTTCGCGCGATGATGGCGAGCCGCGAGGTGACGCGCGCTATGATGGCGACGGCGGCTTCTTCCTTGTTCCTTCCGGACAGCATGGCGCCGAATGCGGTGCCGGTGTTCCGCGAGGGGTTGGGCGCGATCCCAGCCTTGTTCGAGCGCATCCTCGAGCAGACGTTTGGCGTCTCCGAGGGAATATGGATTGGCACGCCGGTCAATCTCACGCGCGAGCGGGAAAGCCGCGAGCTCGAGCGGCGGATGCCCGAAATCCGGCATCCACATCTCGTCGTCTGGGGAGAGGGCGACGGCTGGATTGCGCCCGCTGACCTCCGGACCATGGCGGAGGCGATGCCGAGCTGCCGATTAGTCGTCGTGCCGGGCGTCGGCCACTCGATGAACCTTGAAATGCCGCCACTCTATGCCGGCTATTTTGGCGCCTGGTTCGGCGGCCGGAGCGACTGGCGATGGTGAAACTCGTGAAGGTCTAGAAAACCCTGGATTCGATCGACGGCCGCTCGGAAGCGGCATGGCGTAGGACGAGGGGCCCTCGTTTCGAATCTGAACTGACAGCTAGCTTAAATTCGAACAGATCGCTTCGGAGGATCGAATGGCTAACACTCCAAAACTCTCGGTCGAAAAGGCGCTAAAGAAGTTACAAAAGAGCGATGAGCCAAAGTCGAAGAACGAACGCTATGACGAGAAAATGAGCGCGCTCGACGAAGAAATACGGCGCATGAGAGCGCAGAGGATGCGCTTGGATCGGCCCAAACGCACACGGGACTAGGGAAACTCGTTGTTGCGGTAGCCCGGACGAACTCCGTGGTGACGTTGTCGGCTCCTGAGCTTCTGGTCGGAGACAAGTCAATGACGCCCAACAGGGTTGACAGACTCGGCGTGCTCGGGCGCGAGCGAACTGGCAATCCGGCAGAATTCGAACCTGCAGCGGAGTAGAAATCCGCTACTTGGCCCATTTGGCCTACGGCGCGTTGAGCGGTCGGCCTGAAAGGCACCCAAACGTCAGAAATGCTCCCTACGACTTCGCCGCTTTCGGCAAAGCATTGAAATCGCAGCAAATCCGAACGCCCTCCGAGCGCACCACACCTCAGCCGATCCTTGAAATCGCTGGACTTTTCGGAGCGTGGCCGCTCGCCGGCCATGCCGACCCGTGCTTCGGGGAGCAGGTCCGACGAGTGCAGGCGCGTGACGTGGAGGTGCCGGTCGATGCGGTCACGTAACACCGGTCAGGTAGATTCGCGGATGCATGGCCTTACCGGTTTGGTGTTGCCGACCGGAGGCGGCAGCCTCCCCCGATCGCGCGGCTGCAAGTCTGCCCCACCCGGAGCGCCTGATGATCTTTGCCAGCTACGCCTACCGTGTCGTCTCCAACTTCGTGTTCCTGGGGCTGGTCTATTTCACGCTGAACCTTCTGGAGAAGTACGAGCAGCGCGCGACGGTCGCGGTCCTGATCCTGGTCTATGCGGCTATGCACGCCTTTTCCGGCTTGCGCTCGTTCTATTTCTTCCAGCGCATCGAGCGCCTGGAGGGTGAGACGCGGCGGCTCGCCGCGGCGGCCGGCGAGGGGCCCAATGCTGTCGCCTCGCGCAGGCAGATCGTCGCCGATGTCACTGTGCTCAGGCATGCCGGCGAGATCAAATCCTATATCGACATCTTCGTCCTGGCGCTGGTGATCCTGCTCTGCGTCGCCAAGATCGTGGCCAGCTAGATCCCGTCAATCAGGCACGCGCCTGCCAGCCGACGCCTCGGCGCGCGGCGTGCGCTTCTTCACATTATTGGCGACGTGGACTGAAGCATTCTCCGCGGCCGGCGGCGCGACATGCAAGGGTGCGCCGTGGGCTCTGCCGTGCGCCGCGCCGGGCGCCTGATGCGCAGCCTGCTTCGGATGCCTGGCCTGGCGCGCGGAGAACGCCTGCGCGCGCGATACGCCAACGCCAACGGTCGCGCGCCGCGCGAGGCGGCGATCGGCCGCCGATCGGGCTGCGAGCAGGGTCAGGTCGAGCGCTTCGGGAACGCGGAACACGTCGGACGCGGGGACCGGCAATGTCGAGACCGATGCGAACCGCGCAAGCTGCGGCTGCGGCCACAGCGTGCGGACGGGCATCGCGACCCGGGTGCGCTGTGCGTGGTCGAGGATGTCGGCATCGCGCCAATCCATGTCGGCAAGCACCGCGGCAGGCAGCGTCCGCGTCGCGGTGAAGACGAAGTTCGGAATCCTGGGCCAGCGCGTGGTCGCCACCGTCTCGGTCGGCGGATGCAGGTACCATTGCTGCGGCTGGGTCGGCGTCGCCGGGCGATCGGGCGTTGCGGGCACGACATGAACGATCCGGTAGCCGCGCTCCTTCAACGTGTTGAGGATGCGCGGCAGCGCCGCAACGGTGCGCGGCTGGATGTCGTGCAGCAGCAGGATGCCTTTGCGCTTGGCTTCGATCCGCTGGATCGCGAGGTCATAGACCCGCTGCGGCGAGATGTGGCGCCAGTCGTCCGCCGGGAAGTCGGCGCTCCAGACCTGGATGCCCTGTGACGCCAGATAGGCCTCCGGGATCTCGGCGCGCATCAGGCCGGGAATCCGGAAGAACGGCGCGAGCTTGCTCTTGTCGCCATTGAGCGCGGCGAGCGTCGAGGCGATGCCGTCGTCGACCTCCTGGCGCACCTTCTCGAGCGGCATCTTGTTCATCGTCAGCGGATGGTTCTGGCTGTGCGTGCCGACGGTATGTCCGGCCGCGATCAGCTTGCGCACGCCCTCTGGATTGAACCGGGCCTGGGAGCCGATGGTGAAGAAGGTCGCCTTGACGCACTGGCTGGCGAGAATGGCCAGCACCTGGTTGCTGTATTTCGGCAGCGGCCCGTCGTCGAAGGTCAGTACCACTTCGTGATCGGCGAGCGGCAAGGTCTCCGGATACTGCATGGTGCCGATCCGGGGATGCTCCTTGGGATCGACGACGAGGGTCCGCGAGGTGCCGAGTGCGTTGGGGTTAGGGCAGTCTGCGGCGAGGGCGGCGTACGGCGTCATCAAGCCGCAGCCCAGCAGCGCCGCGCGGACCACGATCCGCGACCGCTTCCGGATCATCACCAGGACGTTTGCAATCATCGCATCTCGGCCGCATTCCAAACGCACTGACGAATCCTTAGGTGCGGCGCCATGAATGCCGCCTTAACGGTCTGTAATCCACCTTGGGTCCCGGGTTCAATGTGTCCGGTCGGACACGGTTTTCATCGCCGGCGGGACGATGTGGACGACGTGGTAATTATGCTCCTGCAGGTACCTCAAGAAGGCGGGCAGCATCTCGGCTGTCCGCATTTGCGGGTCATGCAGCAGGATAATTCCCTTGCGGTGGCCTTCGAGCCGCCCGGTGAGCAGCTTGAGTTCCTCCTCGGGGGTCATCTTGTTCCAATCGCTGGCCCAGAAATCGGCTCCGAACACCGCGATACCGCGCTTTTCCAGGCGATCGAGCAGCGCGGGCGTCGACTCGAAATAGGGGAACCGGAAGAACGGCGTGCTCGGGACCGTGCTTGCGGTGCCGCGCAGGGCCGTCTGGACCGCTTCGATTCCCCGGTTGATGTTCGCCTCGGCCTGATCCGTCGGCATCCTGTTGAGATGGGGGTGGTCCCAGCTGTGATAGCCAATGCTGTGGCCGAGGCGCGCGATCTTGCGGACCATATCGGGATGATCGGCCGCGTTGCGCCCGACCATGAAGAAGGTGGCCTGCACGCATTCGGACGCCAGCGCCGTCAGCACCTTGTCGGTGACCCCCGGCGTCGGTCCGTCGTCGAAGGTCAGCACGACCTCGCCATCCCTGAGCGGCAGGGTCTGCGGAAAGCTCTTCAGCCCGACGCGCGGATAGGTCGCAGGGTCGACCTCGAGCACACGTGAGGTGCCAAGCGCGTCCTTGCGCTGGCATTCGGCGGCGTGCGCCGAGCCGCACAGTGCAACAGGCGCGAGCGCCACCAGCGCCGCGAAAGCCCTCCGGAGCGGTCGCGGTGCGCTCGACATCTTTCTCATTGCACTGGGCCCCACCGATTAGGTAATCCGTTCCGCACTCATCCAACCAGTTTTTCCCCTCCTGTCAAACCGGCGAAACACGGCATGGCCGAGAATTTCGACGCTGCCGAACCCGCCGAGGCCGACCCGCTGGCCCGGATGCCGATGCGGAACGAGGAGGGCGAGCTCCGCGGCGAATTCGTTGCGGCGATCACCCGAGCCATCCACGCCGCCGACCGGCCGCTGCTGTGCGAGGTGGTGGCGGAACTGCACGAGGCCGATCTCGGCGACCTGATCGCGGCGCTGGAGCCGGACGACCGCGTCACCCTGGTCGAGATCACCGGCACCGATTTCGACTTCTCGGCGCTCAACGAGGTCGACGAGACGGTCCGCGAGGAGATCCTCGAGGAACTCAAGCCGGAGACGGTTGCGGAGGGCGTCCGGGAGCTGGAATCCGACGACGCCGTCGAGTTGCTGGAGAGCCTCGACGAGGAGGATCAGGAAGAGATCCTGGAGAAGCTGCCGGCAGCCGAGCGCGAGGACATCGAGCGCAGCCTGCTGTACCCGGAGAATTCCGCCGGCCGGCGGATGCAGACCGAGTTCATCGCGGTGCCCCCGGATTGGAATGTCGGGCAGGCGATCGACTATATGCGCGACACGCCCGACCTGCCGGATCGCTTCTACGAAATCTATGTGGTCGATGCCGACAAGCACCTGCTCGGCGCGGTGCCGCTCGACGTGCTGCTGCGCACGCGCCGCCCGGTCCCGATCAAGGACCTGATCGACGAGGACCGTCGCCGGGTTTCCGCGCTGGAGGACCAGGAAGAGGTCGCGCGGATGTTCGGCAAGTACAATCTGGTCGCAGCTCCGGTGGTCGACACCATCGACCGGCTGGTCGGCGTGATCACGATCGACGACGTCGTCGACGTGATCGAGGAGGAGGCCGACCAGGACTTGAAGGCGCTCGGCGGCGTCACCAGCGACGAAGAGCTGTCCGACACGGTGTGGACCATCGCCCGCGGCCGCTTCAACTGGCTGCTGGTCAATCTCGCCACCGCGTTCCTGGCCTCGTCGGTGCTCGGCCTGTTCGAGGGCCAGCTCGAGAAGATGGTGGCGCTTGCGGTGCTGGCGCCGATCGTGGCGAGCCAGGGCGGCAACGCCGCGACCCAGACCATGACGGTCGCGGTGCGCGCGCTCGCCACCCGCGAGCTCGGCTCCTACAACGCGATGCGCGTGGTGCTGCGCGAGACCATGGTCGGGCTCGTCAACGGCATTGCCTTTGCCGTCATCACCGGCGTCGCCGCGGTGGCTTGGTTCAAGATCCCCGGCCTCGGCATCGTGATCGGGCTTGCGATCATCTGCAATCTGGTGGCCGGCGCGCTCGGCGGCATCCTGATCCCGATGGTGCTGGAACGGGTGCGGGCCGACCCCGCGGTCGCGTCCGGCACCTTCGTCACGACCGTCACCGACGTGGTCGGCTTCTTCTCGTTCCTCGGCATCGCCACGTTGTGGTTCGGGCTCAAGTAACGCGCTCGCGGGCAGGGCGGCGCGTGGTTCGGGCGCGAGCCGCGCCGGGCCGCTTATCGTTAATCCGAACTTAACGCGCTTCAACGATGATGCCGCTATCTCCAAGGGGCCATTACGGGGGCCATCATGCAGCGGTTGCGGCTCAAGGCGGACGGACGGATCGTCGAATTGCGCGACGGGCAGGAAATCCCGCTCGTGCCCGCACATCCCAACCAGGCGGCGATGCAGCCTGCCGCCGCGCAGCCGGCCGTGCGCGATCTGCGCCGCCGGGCCCGGCTCACCCAACTCGAATTCGCCGCCAAGCTCGGCGTGCCCGTGGAAACCATCCGCAACTGGGAGCAGGGCAAGCGCGCGCCGCGCGGACCTGCCCGCGCGCTGCTCGCCGTGATCGCCCATTCGCCGGAGACGGTGTTCGCCGCGCTGTCGAGCGAGCCGACGGCGGCTTGAGCGGGTAGGGCGTAGTTCGCCATCATTGCTGCAATCTCGGTTTCGTCCCTGCGAAAGCAGGGACCCATACTCCGCGGCCCGTGTTGTGAACGGGACTCGTCGTTCCACCGTCCCGCAACAATGGCGATCTGTGGTTATGGGTCCCTGCTTTCGCAGGGACGACAGTGAGTTTGTTGCGCGCGTTGTGAGTCAAAGTGAGTCAAACTTCCGCATTCTCGCGACATGAATTGTCCGAGCTTTGGATTTCGTTTCGCCCTCTCTCTTGAAGAGGGCGCAGGGAAAGCCGGGTGCCGATCGCACCCATGGGCCCCGTGCAAAAGGTAGAAAGCACGGGGGTAGGACCACAGGTGTAACCGGAAACAACCCGGCTTTCCCTGCGCGATGGGTTACGGCTTATACGTGCTCTCCCCGGCGAGACTGGGCTTTTTTGTCACCGTCTTCGCAACGACGC